>VAZL01000711.1 GCA_005883445.1 Alphaproteobacteria bacterium
ACCTCGCCGGAACGGGAGGAGTTGCGCAACGACTTTGAGCGCGCCGCCGCATGGTCCAAACAAAATCACCGCCCGCTCTATCTTGGAGAATTCGGCGCCTATCGGGAGGCAAACATGGACGATCGGGCGCTGTGGACGCGGGCCGTGGCGCGTGAGGCGGAAAAACGGGGCTTCAGCTGGTCATATTGGGAGTTCTGCTCCGAGTTCGGCGCGTACGACCCCGCAGCGCGGCGGTGGCGGCGACCGCTCCTCAATGCCCTTTTGGACAAAGACTGACACACCGTGCAAGTAGAAGTGAGAGCGAGCGCAGGATGACGGCCAAGCCGGACACCTAGCGGCCTGCGTTGTTACGCCGTCCTCAATCCACATAACCGTAGCGGGAATAGTGGCGATTGTCGTAGTATTGGCGACGATGGCTCTCGAAGCGGCCCAACAGCTTGAGATCGGCCTTGTTGAGTACGACCCCGAGCAGATTGTCGTATACGCCCGGCGCCATCCTGAGCGCATGTTCCACCACGTCGATCTTTGTGCGCCCCCATTCGATCACGAACACAAACGAATCGATGAGGTGCGTCATGGCGCGAACGTCCACCACCGGCGCCAATGGCGGCAGATCGACGATGATGTAGTCGTAGGCTTGGCGTAGCCGCTCGAACAGGATCCTCGTGCTTTCGCAGGCGAGCACCTCGCTGCTGTGAGCCATGCGCTCGTTCACGACGGCGGGTAAAAATACCAAACGCGTGTCGGGGTCCACGCACAGCGCGTCCTCGATCCTCACCTCATTGGCCAGGACCTCCAACAGGCCGACTCTCGCCTCAGGGATCAGTTTGCGCGTCAGACCGGGGTTGCGCAAGTCGGCATCTAACAGGAGCACGCGTCCGCCAACACTGGCAATGCTTTGCGCCAGCGCCATCGCGGCCGTCGATTTGCCTTCGTTCGGTAGCGACGCGGTGAACGCTAGCACTTTGCTGCCCTTGACCGACCTGTGGAGGTCCGCCGCGATCTTGATCGCTCGGATCGACTCGGCAAAGCGTGTAAACGGCGAATCAATAACCGCCCAAAACAGACTCTGATCACGCTTGATGATTCGATGCTCCAAGCCGCCATAGTCTGTCCTTGGCCGGCGCGACCGCGAGGTCACCTGCCCTTTGACCTTGGGCAGCATCGCTATGCAGTCCGTGTGCAGGATGCTCGAAACCTGATCGCTGGTGCGGAAGACTTGATCCCGTATGTCTCGCAATAGCCCCAGCCCAAAGCCCGCAATCACGCCTCCGGTTGCCCCTACCATGAGGACCAACAGAGTCCTGGGATTGCTGGGCCGCAGGGGAGGCGTGGCACTTGTGATGACCCGAGCCTCGCTGATTGGAAAAGACTGCTGCTGAACCGTCTCCATATAGCGCTGGAGGAAGTTGTCATGCAATTGGCGATAGGTCTGTGCCCTGCTCTCGAGGTCGCGCAGCACGATCTGGGCCTGGTTGGTCGTCTGCGATACCGAGACAATTTCCGTCAAGCTTTTGCTGATAGACTCTTCGCGTGCCTTGGCAATCTCGTAGTCGCTTCGATATGTCTGCGCGATCCGGTTAAGCTCGTCGATGATGACCTTGCGGATCTCCTGCATTCGGGCCCGCAAATCAACGACCGCGAGGTGCCTCGCGCCATATTTTGCGGAAAGTTCAGCCGCCTGGCGCGAGAAATCAAGATACTGGGACCGCAACTTATTGATGACTTCGCTTTTTAGGCTGTCGGTGACTGTTGCATCGGGCACTTCTACGCCTGTGCGCAAGATTTCGTCGATCCGGTCAAGCTTAGCCTTCGTCTCCGCCGTCAGCGCGCGCGCCTGAATCAGCGAGGTGTTGAGTTCGGAGAGCTGCTGCTCGTTCATCAATCGGCCGCTAGCCGCGACGATGTTATTCTTCGCCTTGAAGTCCTCCACCGCGCGCTCCGCATTTGTGGCCTGGACCCGCAATTCTTTGATTCGATCCTGCATCCACGTGCCAGCTCGCAGTGCCGCCTGGTATTTCGCCTCCAGTTGGTCGGCTATGTAAGCGTCTGCCACCGCGTTCGCGATCTTCGCCGCCTGTTGAGCATCCTGTGCTCGGAACCCGACCGAGATGATGTATGTCAGTCCCGCCCGAGTGATGATTAGCTGTGATTGAAACCTTTCTACCGCTGCTCGAGTGAGAGCAAATTCGGGATCGGAAGTCGAAGTCGAAGACGATTGAAAAAGTCTCAACACGGAGTCGACAAGGCCCAATACCGAGCCCTTAATCGCGGAAAACAGGCCTAGCTTCGGCCACAAGAATTGGGGATCTTTGGTGAGATGCAGGTCCTTGATGACCGCCAATGCCACATTTTCCGACTGCAGGACTTCGACCTGACTGTCGAC
>VAZL01000712.1 GCA_005883445.1 Alphaproteobacteria bacterium
CCCGACTTCGAGCGTGAGCCGCACGGAGACGGTGTTGAGCGACAGCGCCAGCGCCTGCGTCAGCGTCACCGGCCCGTGATAGTCGTGGCTGTAGTTCTCGGGTTTCCATCCCTTGAGCGCGATCGCCTTGTCCTCGCGCACGCTCTCGGGCGTGAGGCCGCGCTCCAACGCGGTCAGATAGACGAAGGGTTTGAACGCCGAGCCGGGCTGGCGCTTGGCGGCGACGGCGCGGTTGAATTGACTTTCGGCGTAGTTCTTGCCGCCGACCAATGCGCGCACCGCGCCGTCGGGCGTCATCGCGACGAGCGCGCCCTGCGCGACGTCGAACTTTTGGCCCTTGAGGGCGAGCTCGTCGACCAGCGCCTTCTCCGCCGCCGCCTGCAGCGCCGGATCGATCGAGGTCTCGACCACGAGATCCTGCTCGACGTGGCCCACGAGATCGTCGAGCACGTCCATGATCCAGTCGGCGACGTAGTTGACGGAGCCGGCGCCGGCCGGCCTCACCGCGCGGGCGGGTTGCGCGAGCGCGGTCTTGGCCATGGTCTCGGTCACGAAGCCGAGCTCGGTCATGGCGGTCAGCACGGCCTGCGCGCGGCGCTCGGCGCCGTCGGGATTGCGGCTCGGCGCCAGCCGCGAGGGCGATTTCACCAAGCCCGCCAGCATCGCCGCCTCGGCGACCTTCACCGCCCGCGCGGGTTTGCCGAAATACTTCTGCGCCGCCGCCTCCACCCCGTAGGCGCCGGAGCCGAAATAGACGCGGTTGAGATAAAGCTCGAGAATCTCTCTCTTGCTGAACTTGCGCTCGAGCCAAAGCGCAAGCACGAGCTCCTGCATCTTGCGCCAGAGCGTGCGCTCCTGGGTCAGAAACAGGTTCTTGGCGAGCTGCTGGGTGAGGGTCGAGCCGCCTTGCGAGACGCCGCGGTGAAGCACGTTGGCGGCAACGGCGCGCACGAGCCCGATGGGATCGACGCCGAAATGGCTATAAAAGCGCCGGTCCTCGATGGCGACGAACGCGCGCGGCAGATAGGGCGGAAGCTCCTTGATCGCCACGTCCGTGCCGCTCATCTCGCCGCGCATGGTGAGCGGCCGGCCGTCGAGGCCGACGATTTCGATCGTCGGCGGGCGCTTGGGAACTTCGAGCGATTGAATCGGCGGCAGCGTCGAGACGACGAATGCGATCGACCCAAGCGCCGCGATCAGCGCCCACAGGCCGAGCACCAGCGACCAATAGACCAGGTGCCGCAGGGGTGAACGCGCGGCGCCTTTGCGCCCGCCCCATTTCCATCGCTTGCCGCGCGGGCGCTCCGTCGCCGGCGCCGCCGGGCCGGCATCGCGCGCAGGCGCGCGGCGCGCATTGCCCCTTCGCAGCCCCATCGTCGCCTCCCGCGGGTCCCACCCCCGCGGCAGGCTAATGCGGGTGATTTAAGGG
>VAZL01000713.1 GCA_005883445.1 Alphaproteobacteria bacterium
ATCGAACGGCAGTCCTTGGATCCGCATCACCAAATCGACCAGTGGGTCCACAGTCTCTTGCGCAAGGGTGGTTCGACCAACACGCGTGCGCTTCTTGTGAATCTGACCCGAACCATCAAGCAGACCTTCACCTATGTGGCCCGGCATGAGAAGGGGATTCAGCACCCGCTCCTTACTCTCAAGCTTGGAAGCGGGAGCTGTCGCGACCTAGCTATGCTCATGATCGAGGCCGTGCGCTCGCTTGGGATGGCCGCACGCTTTGTCTCCGGATATTTACATGTCCCGGACCACAACGACGACGGCAATGCCGGCGGTGGAAACACGCACGCCTGGGTCCAGGTCTATCTGCCCGGCCCCGGCTGGGTCGATTTCGATCCGGCAAGCGGGATCGTCGGCAACCGCGGCCTCGTGCGTGTCGCGGTGGTGCGCGATCCACGCCAGGCGATACCGCTGCACGGCACTTGGACCGGTTTCCCCTCGGACAATTTGGGAATGACCGTTGAGGTCAACGTCACCGCCAGACGCGCCGGGTCTGACGCGTCCCGGGCAGATATGGAACGGCGCGGAACCAAACGGTCTTTCCCTGCTTAGCTCTTGGTCGGGAAGGTGCCGGCGCGACGACAATTGCATGCAGGGGTGCTCCACGGTTGGTGGCGACTGAGGCCCCAAGGTCCAAAGGAGGCCTATGGTGGAGATCAGGGTAGGCTACGAGTTGATCTACGACTGTCCTCAGCCGACGCCGATGATGTTGGTGCTGAATATTCACTATACGCGTGCAGCCGATATTCTCGTTCCGGATCAGTTAAAGACGGACCCGCCTGTCCCCATAGCCGCCTATCGCGATAGCTTCGGCAACTGGTGCAGCCGTATCGTAGCCCCCAAAGGGCAGATCAGGATATCGAGCACCGCGGTCGTCAAGGACTCGGGTGAGCCGGACGTCGTTGCAACTTCTGCGCAGCAGCATTCGATACAAGATTTGCCTGAAGAAGCCCTCGTTTTTCTCTTGGGGAGCCGATACTGCGATACAGAAAAGTTTTCCCAGACAGCTTGGAGCTTGTTCGGTCAAACGCCGTCGGGCTGGGGTCGGGTCCAGGCGATTTGCGATTTCGTGCACAACCACATCTCATTCGGCTATGAGCATGCCCGCGCCACAAGAACAGCCTGGGAAACGTTCAACGAGCGGCGCGGGGTCTGCCGCGATTACGCACATCTTGCTATTGCCTTTTGCCGATGCATGAACATTCCGGCGCGGTACTGCACCGGCTATCTCGGCGACATGGGCGCACCGCCGCCCTACGGTCCGATGGACTTCGCCGCTTGGTTCGAGGCGTATCTCGGAGGACGCTGGTATACCTTCGACCCACGGAACAACGTGCCGCGGATCGGGCGAGTGTTGGTGGCAAGGGGCCGCGATGCGATCGACGTCGCCATAACCACGACGTTCGGGCCCAATACGCTCGGCCGCTTCAAGGTCTGGACTGATGAGGTAACGTCGGCGTGACCTGGACGCCGTCGTCACCACAACCGCGATGGCACGGGCCGCCGGGCCATAGAACGATGCGTCCTGGACTCGCCGGCGAAGCACATTGATCTGTTGCCCACCGGCGAGTAGGGAATATGGCTTAACTGAGCCACGGAATATACGTCGCACAAGATTCCTTG
>VAZL01000714.1:0-1712 GCA_005883445.1 Alphaproteobacteria bacterium
ATGCGGACTATGTCGCGCTCTGCATGGGCCTTCCCGTCGACCGCCTGGTGGTTGCGACCAACGTCAACGACATCCTCACGCGCACGATCGCCACTGGCATGTATGAGTTGCGCGAGGTGGTGCCCACGTCATCGCCGTCGATGGATATCCAGGTAGCCTCGAATTTCGAGCGCCTGTTATTCGACATCCATGGCAACGATGGCCGGGCGGTACGCGCGCTCATGGCCTCGCTCGCTCAGTCGCGCCGGTTTGCGCTCTCGGCGCAGGCGCTTTCGGCGCTGCGCGCCGTGTTTTCCGCCGACAGGGCGGACGAGAACGAGAGCGCGGCGACGATTCGCACCATGCTGCGGGAGACCGGACATTTGATCGACCCCCACACCGCGGTGGGCGTTGCGGTCGCGGAAAAGGAAACCCGTGACCCGTCGACTCCGATGGTGGTGCTCGGGACGGCCCACCCAGCCAAATTCCCCGATGCGGTGGAGGCGGCCTGCGGTGTCCGGCCCCCGCTTCCTGAATGGCTCGCCGACCTCGATCGGCGCCCGGAACGCGTCACCACGTTGCCGGTCGAACAGATGGCGGTCGAGCGCCATATTCTTTCTGTCAGTCGCGCCGCACATGAAGGAGCTGCCGCATGAGCGTCGAGGTCACGCGTCTTCCCACCGGCCTTCTCGTCGTGACTGACGCGATGCCGCATCTGGAGACCGCATCGCTTGGCGTTTGGGTCGGCTCCGGCAGTCGTGACGAGCGACCGGATGAGCATGGCATCTCGCACCTGCTCGAGCACATGGCATTCAAGGGGACTTCGCGCCGTACCGCCCGTCAAATCGCGGAGGAGATCGAGGCGGTGGGCGGCGACCTCAACGCCGCAACCTCGATCGAGACAACCGCCTATTACGCGCGCGTTCTGCGGGCTAACGTGCCGCTCGCACTCGACGTGCTATCCGACATCCTCGCCGATCCATCATTCGACTCCGAGGAGCTGCGGCGCGAACAGAATGTAATCGTGCAGGAGATTGGGGCCGCCGAGGATGCTCCGGACGATCTCATCTGGGACAAGTTGCAGGAAACCGCCTTCGCTGACCAGCCGATTGGACGGTCCATCCTCGGCACGCCGGCGACCGTACGCTCGTTCGACCGCGCGCGGCTCGCCGCCTATCTCAGCCGCAACTATCGGAGCTCCGACATGGTGATCGCGGCTGCGGGCGCAATTGACCACCAAGCCGTGGTGGCGGAAGTCGAGCGGCGATTCGCGAGCTTCGCCGGCCCTCGGCCGCCGACGTCCGACCCGGCACGCTTCGTCGGAGGCTCACACATCGAGACCCGCGATCTCGAACAGGCTCACATCGCGCTCGCCATGCACGGATTGCCGCATCGCGATCCGAACCTCTATAGCTTGCAAGTGTTCACGAATGTGCTCGGCGGCGGCATGTCTTCACGCCTGTTCCAGGAGGTGCGCGAGCAGCGTGGTCTCTGCTACGCTATTTATGCGTTCCACGCGCCTTATTCCGACATCGGAATGTTTGGCCTCTATGCTGGGACCGATGCCGCCGATGTCGCTGAGTTGATGCGCGTCGTGGTGGGCGAGATCAATGCCGCGGCGGAAACCATCAACGAGGCGGAGGTTGCGCGCGCGAAAGCTCAGATGAAAGCCGGATTGCTGATGGCGCTCGAGAGCTCGTCCGCACGTGCCGAGCAGCTCGCGCGTCAGCTGT
>VAZL01000714.1:2047-4554 GCA_005883445.1 Alphaproteobacteria bacterium
CTTTGCGGGAAGCAAGCCGCGATTTCCTCACGCCGTGGGAGCCGACCTGGCCCGCCGATGACCTTACCCGCGCTTCTTTTCGCCGTCGCATCAAGCGCTACGCCGAAGACCAGCGCGGCGACCTCGCCTATGCCTTCTTCATTTTCCGCGAGCATGATGACGTTTTGCTGGGCGGATTGACGCTGGCGAATATTCGTCGGGGCTGTGCCCAGGCGGGCAGTCTGGGTTATTGGATGGGGGCAGCTTACGCGCGCCAAGGTCATATGACGGCTGCAGTCAACGCCATCGTTCCCTTCGCATTCGGGACGCTGAAGCTTCATCGGATCGAAGCTGCATGTATCCCGGCCAATGTTGCCTCGATCAGGCTTCTGGAGAAAACAGGTTTCAAGCGCGAGGGCTTTGCCCGCCAATACCTTTGTATCGATGGGGTTTGGCAGGATCATTTGCTTTTCGCCCGCCTCAAGGACGACCTTTAGTCGCCGCCGGCAGCCTTGGGGTCGCCACGAATTGGTTGGTATAAGCGTTCGGAGGTGGCAGGCCGTCGGAAAAAAGCCGAGTGATTTCAATGCGTCCGGGGAACTTTGAGCGGGAGCGCGGCTGGTGGCGCGCGGGGGCGCTGATTGTGAGTGCCGCCATGCTGTCCGGCTGCTCGCTCGCCTCCAGCGTGGGATCGTCCGACAGTTCGCCCTCGTTGACGAGCCGCTTCACGAGCTTTTTCTCCGGTGCCACGCCGGGGGTCACGCAGCCGCACTCGCCGACGCCATCGGCGCCGGATGTCGAGTGTCCCGGGGTGGATATTCGTAGCGGCGCATCAACCATGAATCTCGCGGCCAAGGCCGCCGATGCGACCGCGGGCGACCTGCGCTACCAGCTTTCGTTCGGCCAAACCGCCCGCGAGTGCGTGGTGCAGGGTGCTACTCTGATCATCAAAGTTGGCGTCCAGGGCCGCGTCATTCTCGGACCTATGGGCAGTCCGGGTCAGGTCGACGTTCCGTTGCGCTATGCGGTAGTCCGCGAGGGTCCGCAGCCCAAGACCGTCGCGACCAAATTCAAGCGGCTTGCGGTGACCATTCCGCCGGGCCAGACCCATGTCCAATTCGTCGATATCGAGGAGGGTTTAGCGTTCCCGATGCCATCGAGGTCGGAACTCGATACTTATGTCGTCTACGTCGGTTTCGACGAGATCGGGGACAAGAACGAGAAGAAGCCGCCGAAGACGGCGAGGAAGACGACGACACGGCAGCAATAGACGATTCCGGTCTTCTCTACCACCCGCGCAGTGCGACCACGGCGCTCTTGAGATGCCGCAGGTCGGCGACGATCGTCCGCGCTCCCGCCAATATCAACTGCTCGCCAAGCTGCGCCCCCGCATGGCTGCCCCCAACAAAGCCGAGTGCGGCCATACCCGCCGCCGTGGCCGCAGAAACGCCAGCGGGGGAATCCTCGACCACGATGCAATCGGCGGCCTGAACCCCCATGCGCGCCGCCGCGTGCAGGAATAGATCGGGCGCGGGCTTGCCGTTGCGGACGTCGCTTGCGGAAAATAGAAAGTTGAAGAACTTCGCGAGGCCCGTGGTCTCCAGGCTTGTCCGAACACGGTCAGGGGGCGAGGATGACGCCACGCATTTCGGCCCGCGCAGCCAGGTGAGCGCGTGGGCTGCATGCGGCATGGCGCGTACCTCTGCGCGTAGGCGCGCCAGCGTTGCCGCCGCGAGGGTGGCGCTGAAATTGACCGGCAGCTTACGGCCGGTGGCCGCTTCGACGCTAGCGAGCATGTCGGCGGGACGGCGGCCCGAGAAATAGCGAGTCACGAGTTCGGGCGTAATCGGAATTCCAGCCCGCGCAAATTCGTCCGCGGCAGCTGCTGCGGCGATTTGTTCGCTGTCGACCAGCACACCATTGCAATCAAAGATAACCACGGGAGCCCCACGCCGGCGTGCTTGCAGCACCGCGGTGGTTTCAACGAATCGCGGCGCAAGTGAAGGAATCGTGGGCCCATGGCAAAAGTCGGGCGCCGCGCGCCCGACAGATTTTTTTACACAGCTTCTGCGTTTTGCGGGGAAAGCCGGAATATTCGTGCGTCGTGGCCGAAAGTGGCCGGAAAAAAGACTAGTTTAGCTTGCCCTTGAAATCTTCGATGCCTTTGGCAAGGAGATTGTCGGCAACCTTGTCCTTGACGGTGCGGGTGAGGATCGTTTTGGCTGCGGCGACCGCGACCTCGGCGGCCGCAGAGCGCACGTCGGCCAGCGCCTGAGCTTCGGCCTGAGCGATTTTGTTTTTCGCCATCTTGGTACGCCGCACGACGAATTCTTCGATCTTGGCCTCGGCCTCGGCGGCAAGCCGCTCGGCCTCTGTTCTGGCCCCGGCGACGATCGCCTGCGCCTCGTGCTCGGCTTCCTGCTGCTTGCGTCGATATGTGGCAAGCAGGGCCTCCGCTTCCGCCTTGAGCCTGCGCGCCTCGTCGAACTCCGCCTTGATGCGTTCCCGCCGGTCGTCGATGCTCTTGA
>VAZL01000715.1 GCA_005883445.1 Alphaproteobacteria bacterium
ATTCCCGCTTGGGTCGCGTCAGCGGCAGGAACGGTGCGTCCTGATGATCTTCCGGCCGTCCGCCGTTACGATGCGCTCCTTCACGAGAGGACATTCGGCGCCATAGGCATAATATGCGTCACCGCGATATTCGTCACCGCGCCAGCGATCGTAGCCATAGCGCGGCCCGACGCCGAAGCCGAATGGGCCGACCTGCACGCCCGCCCCTCCCGGGTCTGCGCCCATATAGACCTGAGCGGAGGCCGGAACCGCCGCAACGAGCAAAGCGCCTGTTGCCGCGGCCATCAATAGGTTCCTCATGACTTCCTCCTGTCTTATTTTCCTCTCCGCCCCAACGCATCAGGCGCGCAGGCGTTGCGCCTCGAAAAAAATTCTAAACCGAGGGAACCACGACGTTTTGTGCCCCGCCCCGTCGAGGCGGCGGTGGCGTGCGGCAACGCCCGCTGCGGGAGGGAACGATCGCGCCGAGCACGCGATCCGCCGCGCGGCCGCAATCGACGAATGGTATCGCTGAACCGCGGAGAGCCGCGGTGCTCGCGCTTCCCCGCCCGCCCGCGTTACGATTTTTTAACCGCGCCAACAAGTGGCGCCGGCGCAGTGCCTTGGCGCATGTCAATCGCTAGCCCGAGCGCAGCGCATGCACGCTATATCCGGGATGCGAGAACAAAAGCAGGACTCCAAGAGGTGCGGAAAAATTGTTAGCTTAAACCCCGTCGCTGTCCGTAGGAGTATTGCCGTGGCGCCGCGTGCATATTGGAAGGGCTATCTCAAGCTTTCGCTCGTCTCTTGCCCGATCGCGATCAGCCCCGCCGCCTCGGCGTCCGAGCGCATCTCGTTTCGGCAGATCAACAAGAAAACCGGCAACCGGCTGCGCCAGCAGTTGGTGGATGAGGAGACGCGCGAGCCGGTCGCGCCCGAGGACAAAGGCAGGGGCTACGAAGTCGACAAGGGGGTCTTCATCGAGGTCGACGACGACGAGCTCGAGGCCATCCAGGTGGAGAGCCGGCACACCATCGACATCGACAGCCTCGTCCCCGCCGCGCAGATCGACAAGCGCTTCTACGACAACCCCTATTACATCGCGCCGACCGACAACGTGGGCCAGGAAGCATTCGCGGTCATTCGCGACGCCATGCGCGGCAAGGGCATG
>VAZL01000511.1 GCA_005883445.1 Alphaproteobacteria bacterium
AAGCTCCGGACGCAGGTCGTCGGGCGTGAAATCGTGTGCAAAACGATCGCCGACGCGCTCGGGCCACGTATAGGTGTGCCGGCCGGTCCACCAGAAATGATGATGCGAGTCGATCATATCCACCAAGGTCCCCATGCCCCGAAAGCGTCGTGCCCCTTGCCCGGCCACACGCTGCCGGCCTGTCGAAGGGAGCCCATTTTAGCGCCTCGCTTTTCCAGCCGACATAGGCGTTGCCCTCGACTTCCCAACGCACGCCGCAGCGCTCACTTTCCCGTCCATCGCGGCTCGCGTTTGTCCACGAATGCCTCGACGCCGAGGCGAAAATCGTCGCTGCCGTAGCACGCGCGCACGAGATCATCGCCCTGTGGTAGGCCCGCGCGCAGGAGGCGGCCGATCGCCTCCTTGCTCACGCGCATGGTGATGGGGGCATGCTGCGCCAGACGCGCGCACAATTCGCCGACGCACCGGTCGAGGTCCCCCGCCTGCACGATCTCGCCGAGAAAACCGGCCGCCAGCGCCTCCTCGGCGGAGAGGTTCTCCGCCAGCAGCAACATCCGCTTGGCGCGCGAAGCCCCGAGCGCGGCGATGAGCCGCGCGTAGTTGGCAATCGACAGGCAATTGCCGAGCGTGCGCGCGATCGGAACGCCGAAGCGCGAGCCGGGGGTCGCGATGCGAAGATCGCACGCCGCCGCGATCGCGAGCCCGCCGCCGATGGCAAACCCCTCGATCACCGCCAGCGTCGGCACCGGCAGCGCCTCGACGCCGGCAAGAATGGCCTCCATTTTCTCCTCGTAGGCGATGCCATCGTCGCCACCGCGGAACGCCCGGAATTGGGCGATGTCGGTGCCGGCAATGAAGGCCTTGCCACCGGCGCCGCGAAACACCGCTACGCGCAGCCCATCTTCCCTGCGGATTTGCGCGCAGGCCTCGCCCAGCTGCTCGTACATGCGCCAGGTCATGGCGTTGCGCGCCGCCGGCCGGTCGAAGATCACCGTGGCGATCTCGCCATCGCGGCCGTAGCGCACCTCTCCATCGGTCATCGAACTGCTCCGGCTGTTGCGACTGCAAACCTTCCCAATCAAGGGCGCGTGCGCCGCCTGATCTCCTTGATCACAGCACTGTTGTCCAAGTCTCCCTCCCCTTGCCGCACGCAGGCTTCCAGGACATCGGCATGAATTTCGAGCAGCGGAAGCTGCTGCTTCACCCGTTCGGCCTGCGCGAGCATGAGGCGCACATCCTTGAGATGCTGGGTGACGCGGCCTTCGGCGCCGAACTCGCCGCGGATCATCTTCGAACCTTTGATGTCCATGACCTGCGAATAGGCGGCCGAGCTACGCGCGACCTTGAGAAAAGCTTCAGCATCGAGTCCAAGTCGCTCGGCAAATACCAGACCCTCGGCCACGGCCAATCGGTTGAGGCCCAGGATCAGATTGACGGCGAGCTTGGCGCGCCCGCCATCTCCGATCTTGCCGATATGGAAATGGGCCGCAAACAGTGCGCGCAAGATCGGCTCCACGGCGGATGCGACCTGCGCATCGCCGCCGATCAGTGCCACACCCTCGCCGCGACTGACCTGGCCGCTCGCGCCGGAGACCGGGGTTTCCAGCAGGCGCAGCCCGCTCGCCGCAATACGCTTGCCCAGTGCGGCGATGCGGTCGGGGTCGCAGGTGCTTGCACACAGGACGATTTTGCCGGAGCGGTCGCCCAGCGCGGGCAACAATTCGCTTTCGATGACCGCTTCGACCTGATCGGTGCTGAACACCGCGAGCACGATGGGATCGCAATGCCGCGCGAGATCGGCGACGGACGAAGCAGGCCGGCCGCCAAGCTCCGCGAGCTTGGCGTTCTTGGCGGGATCGACGTCGAAGCCGACGACCTCGAAGCCGGCGTCGAGCAGGCGATGCGCGAATGCCTGGCCCAGCAGCCCGACGCCGACGAGGCCCACCGGGTTACGGTCGCTCATGAGCTTCATCCATCACCGACGCCCGCAAATCGGACCACCTTTCCCACAATCGCGCTGCGCACGTCATCACTTGCTCTTGCCGGCGATCATACCGAGCGGTCGCGTTCGTCCAATCAAGCGAGCGGCGCGATGCCGAGATCGCGCGCGGCCGTCTCGAGACTCTCGCGCAGCGGCTTGGGCATGGGGATCCCGTTCTGGGCGCGGTCCTGCCGCTTGAGATGGCTCTGCTCCCCGGGCAGCCAGATGCGCTCGACACCGGGCAGCCGTTGGGCGCCGCGCATGGCGCGGATCGCGGCATCAACTTGGCGCTTGAATGCCGCCGCCGGCGCGAACGCTTCGACCGACACCGCGACGATCGCGTGCCCGGTATTGGCGGCCTTGCCCTGCTCCTTGACGAAATCGACGACGTCGCGGCCGAACGCCGCCTGATTGAGCGTGCCGGCCAGCAAGCCCGTCATCAGGCTCAAGCCATAGCCCTTGTAGTCGCCGATCGGCAGCAGCAGGCCTTGCTCCGCGCGCTTGGGATCGGTGAGCGGCTTGCCGTCGCGGCCGATCATCCAGCCGACCGGGATCTCCTCGCGACGCTGCATCTTCAGGCGCACCTTGCCGAAGGCGGCGACCGTCGGCGCCATATCGAGCACGATCGGCGGCTCTTCCTCGGCCGGAACGGCGATTGCGATGGGATTGGTGCCGAGCAGGTTCTCGGTCGAACCCCAGGGCGGCAGATGGTTGTTGCTGCCGACCGCGAGATAGAGCCCGATCATGTCATGGGCGAGCGGCATCATGGCATAGAGCGCCGCTGGACCTGCGTGGTTGCTCATCCGCGCGCCCACCCAGGCGACACCTGCGCCTTTCGCCTTCTCGATCGCCGTCATGGCGGCAAAGCGCATGACCAGGTGGCCGATGCCGTTGTCGCCGTCGACGAGGGCGGTGGCCGGCCGCTCCTGCACGATGCGGATATCCGGACGCGGGTTGATCCCGCCGGCCTTGAGGCGTCGCAGATAGAGCGGCAGGCGAATCACGCCGTGGGTATCGCTGCCGCGCAGGTCGGCCTCGACCATCAAATCGGCGACAACCTTCGCGTCGTCGGAGCGAAGGCCGGCGGCCTCCAACGCGCGCTTGATGAAAGCCGCCAACGCCGGCGCCGCGATGCGCGGCGCATCGGCGACGTTCGCGGTCTTGGCATCGCTGGCGATGCGTCCTGACATGTCCGTTCCCGATCCGCGCCTTCCGCTATGTCATCTTGATCGAGGGTCGATTACAACTGGCATTTCTTCGCCCCAACGTTCGTCCCGCGAGATCGGCGCGATCCAAGCCTCCTCCCCCTCGCGCTACGCCGCGGCGCGGCCGGGACGCAATCCTCCCTCGATATTGTCCTTTAAGTCGGGTCATGTCCTTATAACGGGCGCTGCTCGCTCCCGGCTGGAACCGATCATCGCATGGCTCGCTACCGCGTCACGGTCGATACCGGAGGGACATTTTCCGATTTCGTTTATCTCAACGAAGAAACCGGCGATCTGTCGATCGCCAAACTGCCATCGACGCCCGACGACCCCTCGCGCGCGGTCCTTGCCGGAATCGAGGCGCTGTTGGCAACGGCGGGCGAGGGCGCCGACATCGGCTATTTCTGCCACGGCACCACGGTCGGGACCAACGCGTTGCTCGAAGGCAAGGGCGTCAAGACCGGCCTGTTGGTCACGGAAGGATTTCGCGGCATCTACCCCGTGGGGGAGCAGGCGCGGCCCTACGGCACGGCGATCTTCGACGTCATGTACGACAAGCCCGCGCCACTGGTGCCGCGGAGCCTGACCGGCGAAGTGAGGGAGCGCGTCGATTTTCGCGGCAACGTGCTGCACGAGCTCGACGAGACGGTGCTACGCGAAACCGTGCGCGAGCTCGCGGCGCAGAACGTCGAGTCGATCGCGGTGTGCCTGTTGTTCTCGTTTCTGCATCCCGCGCATGAAGCGCGCGCGAGGGAGATCATCGTTGAGGAAATGCCGGATTGCAGCATCTCGCTGTCGTCCGAGGTGCTGCCGCAGATCCGTGAGTATTATCGGCTGAGCACCACCGTCATCAACGCCTATCTGCAGCCGATCCTCGCGCGCTATATCGCGCAACTCGACCGCCGCCTGAGCGGCGCCGGCATCGCGACCCGGCGCAAATACGTCATGCAGTCGAACGGCGGGATGGCGACTTTCTCGGCTGCGGCACGCCGAGCCGTCAGCACCGTGTTGTCGGGTCCCGCCGGCGGCGTCACGGCGGGCGCGCTCGCCGCTCGCATGAACGCGTCGCGCGACGTCATTACCTTCGACATGGGCGGAACGTCTTGCGACGTCGCTTTGATCAAAGCCGGCGAAGCTCTGCTGTCGAGCCGTGGCAACATCGAAGGCCGGGACCTCGCCGTGCCCATGCTTGACATCAACACGGTCAGCGCCGGCGGCGGCACCGTCGCGGCCGTCGACCGCTTCGGCGTGCTGCAAGTCGGTCCAGCGAGCGCGGGCGCCGTGCCGGGACCGGCGTGCTACGGGCGCGGCGGCGAGATGCCGACCATCACCGATTGCAACCTGGTGCTGGGCTATCTCGGCGAAAACAATTTCCTCGGCGGACGGATGCGGCTCGACGTGGCCAAGGCGCGTGCCGCGATCGAGACCAAGGTGGCGCGCCCGCTCGGCCTCGGCATAGCCGATGCGGCGGAGGGCATCGTGCGCATCATCGACGTGAAGATGGAAGAGGCGATCAAGGCGATCTCCACCATGCGCGGCCACGATCTGCGCGGTTTCATGCTGCTCGCCTTCGGCGGAGCGGGGCCGGTGCATGCCGGCCGTATCGCGCGCGATCTCGGCATGGCCGGCGTCATTGTGCCGCTTTATCCCGGGGTGTTTTCGGCAATCGGTTTGCTGATGTCCGACGTCAAGCACGATTATATCCAGTCGAAGATGGCGCCGCTGAGCGAAGTCACGCCCGCAGCCATGAACGACATGTTCGAGCGGCTGGCGGCACAGGCGCGTGAGGAGTTGCATGGCGATGGTTTCGCCCGCGATGACATCCGCATCGAACGGGCGCTCGACATGCGCTACGCCGGCCAGGGTTACGAGATCGCCGTCCCCTGCCCTGCCGAACCGTTGCGGGTCGCCGACCTCAAGCAGTTGCGCGTCGCCTTCGATCAACAGCACGCGGGCATGTTCGGCCACATGGCGCCGGAGGAGCCGGTCGAGATCGTGTCCTACCGCGTACGCGGTGTCGGTCTCATGCCGCCGGTCGAGCTGCCGAAATTCGCACGCACCGGGGCGGCATTGTCGGATGCACGGCGGGGCATGCAACGCGCGCGCTTCGATGGCGCGGAGTTCGACTGCCCGATCTATCAGCGCGAACGGCTCGATGTGGGCTCGAGCCTCGCGGGGCCTGCGATCCTCGCGCAGCTCGATTGCACGACGGTGATCCGTCCCGGCCAGGTCGGCCGGATAGACGAATGGAAGAACGTGATCGTGACGCAGGACGGGTGATGGACTCGGTGCGTCCACTGCCGCCATGCCGGACTTCGGTGCGGTCGGACGCGATGCCTAAAAACGGAGAAGCAATGCCCATCGACGCGGTCAATCTCGAAGTGCTGAAGGCGAGCCTCTCCGGCATCGTGCAGGAGATGCAGAATTCGCTGTTCCGCACCGGCTTCTCCACCATCGTGCGGGAATCGCAGGATGCATCCTGTGCGCTGATGAACGCGAAGGGCGACGTGGTGGCGCAGCACGTGGTGTTGCCGCTGCACATCGGCGCATTCCCGGCTTGCACCGCCGCCGTCATCGATGTGTTCGGCGACAGCATCGCGCAAGGCGATGCCTTCATCATCAATCACCCGTACCATGGCGGCAGCCCGCACGCGCCGGACATCGCGGTCATCACGCCGGTCTTCGTCGGCGGCGAGCTGTTCGGCTTCTGCGGCTCGATCGCGCACAAGAGCGACATCGGCGGGCCGGTGCCGGGAAGCTGCTCGGGCCAGGCACGCGAGATTTTCAACGAAGGCCTGCATCTGCCCGCCGTGCGCTACCAAAGCGCCTACCGGACTAACGGCGACATCGAGCGGCTCATCGGCGCCAACAGCCGCACGCCGGAACTCGTGCTCGGCGACATCCGTGGACAGCTCGGCGCCGGCCGGCTGGGCGAGAAACGGCTGGGCGAACTCCTCGCCAAATTCGGCAAGCGGGACATCCTCGCGTGCTTCGATCGCCTCCTCGAAATGTCGGAAGGAAAGCTCAAGGCGGCGATCGCCGAATGGGACGACGGCCGTTTCGAGGCGGAGCGCTTCGTCGATGATGACGGTGTCGACCTGGAACAGCCGGTGCGCATCCGTGTCGTCATAGAGAAGCGCGGAGACAAGCTTCATTTCGATTTCAGCGGCTCGGCGGACGAGACCAAGGGCCCCGCCAATATCCGCCCGCCCCTGGTGCAGGCGGCCTGCGCCTACGCGCTGATCTCGCTGGTCGATCCGAATATGTATGTGTCGAGCGGCCTCATTCGCGGCTTCACCATGACGGCGCGTGAGGGCAGCGTGCTCAACCCGCGCTTCCCGGCGCCGGTCAACACCTACAATCCCACCATCCATGCGCTGGTGGACGCCATCTTCGACGCCATGAGCCACGTGGTGCCGAGCAAGGTGCGTGCCGACGGCAGCGGCAGCCGCTCCATCATTCTCGGCGGCCGCAACACCTACACCGGCAAAGGTTACGTGCAATACGAGATCATCGCCGGCGGCGCCGGCGCGCGCGCGGGCAAGGACGGGGCTTCCGGCATCACGGTCAATCAAAGCAATGCCAAGATCGCGCCGGTCGAGATCATCGAGAGCGAATTTCCCACCCGCCTCACGCGCTTCGAGCTGATCGTGGATTCGGGCGGCGCGGGCGAGTTCCGCGGCGGGCTGGGCATCCGCCGCGAATATCTCAATCTCGCCGATGCGCGCTTCTCGATCCGCTCCATGAAGCATCTGATCCCCCCGAACGGCTGTGCCGGCGGCGGCAACGGCCGCCGCGGCGACCTCTGGATCAACCCGGACAGCCGCGCGGCCAAACGCTTGCCGACCCGCTACGCCGATTACCCGCTCCGTGCGGGCGATATCTTCCGGCTCGACACCCCGGGCGGCGGCGGGCATGGCGATCCGCTCGCGCGCGACGCGGAGCGCGTGCTCGCCGACGTGCGGGAGGGACTTGTTTCAAGGGAGACGGCGGAGCGCGACTATGGCGTGGTGCTCGAGCCGGCCGCACGCTCGTGGGTCATCGATCGCACGGCCACGCAAGCGCGCCGGGCGCAACTGAGAAGAGAGAAAGCCCAGCGATGATCGGACTGCAGCACACGCGCCCTTACGCCGGCGTCGCCTTCGGGCGCTTGAAGGCACCGAAGCCCGGACGATAACTCTTCTCGTCGAGAAACTGCTTCATGCCCTGGCTGCGGCTGTCCTCCCTGTCGACAAAGCGCAACGCTTCGCTCTTGGCGTTGAGATAGTCGGCCGCCTGCGGCTCATTCATGAAGCGCACGGCGCGCAGCGCCTCCTTGGTATAGCGCAGGACCGCCGGGCTCTTCTCCATCAGCTTCTTGGCGAGCTTGATCGTCTCCTCCTTCAGCTTGGCTTTGGGATAGGAGAAGTTGACGAACCCGATCTCCTTCGCCTTCTTGCCGTCGAAGGTGTCGCCGGTGAGCGCGTAATACATGCCGTCGCGGAAGTTCAACGTCTGCGCGATGTTCCACGACACGATGCCGCCGGGCAGAATGCCCCAATTGACCTCGGAGAGGCCGAACAGCGCCTCGTCCGCCGCAATGGCGAAATCGCAGGCACAGACCTGGGTGAAGCCGCCGCCGAAGCAGTAGCCGTTGACCATGGCGATGGTCGGCTGCGGGAAGGTCGAGAGCCTTTGCCAGCGCCATTGATTGGAAGCGTGGCGGGCCTTCGCCCTGGCCGCCGGCGCGTCGTCGTTGGCGCGGAAATAAAGCTTGATGTCCTGCCCGGCGCAGAACGCCTCGCCCGCGCCGGTGAGCACGAGGACCTGGGTTTGTGGATCGACCGCGAGCTCGGCCAACGCGTCGTCCATGTCGAGGTGGAGCTGCGGGCTCATGGCATTACGCTTGTCGGGCCGGTTCATGATCAGCCAGGTGATGCCGTCCTGCTTCTCGATCAGGACCGTCTCGTATTTCTTTGTTGTCATTGTTGTCTCCTCAACTCGGGTTCAATCGCAACATTCAGGTTCGTGCGAGCGCGTTCGCGGCGAAGCGGCGTGCCAGCGCGTAAAACATCGCTGCGCATAGGGCATCGGGTGACAGCTTATCATCTTCATGGCGGTGTCCGTCAGTTCCGCAGGAAGGTCTGCATCGCTTGCGCCACGGCTGCGGCGCGTTCGACGTGCGGCAGGTGGCCGGCGTTGGGAATCATGGTGAGCGTCGATCCCGGGATCAGGCGATGGAACGCCTCGGCATAGGCCGGCGGAATGATGCGGTCGCCATCGCCCCAGATGACGTGGGTGGGGACGTTCACGCGATGCAGCCAGCGCTCCAGCCGCGGGTTGAAGAAGCGCGGCTGCCACCCGAAACGCGCGCTGGCAATGCGGTTGAGAATGGCGAGATCCTGATATTTGTCGGCACCGGCACGCGCGGCGGCTTCCTCGCCGAGCTTGGCATCGACATAGGCGAGGCGCGCCTGCTCCTCCGGATCGATGATGAAAATATCGGTCTTGGGCACGCC
>VAZL01000683.1 GCA_005883445.1 Alphaproteobacteria bacterium
TTCATCCTGGCGATTCGCGAGCTCGGCTCCTCGCTCTTTCTCTACACCAGCAACACGATGGTGATGGCGGTGCTGCTGCTCGATTACTACGAGGGTGGCAATACGGGAAAAACGGCCGCCTTCAGCCTGGTGCAGACGGCGCTGCTCGCGCTGCTGATCGGCGTCGCCACGTGGCTGTCCCGCGGCAGCACGGATGCCAGCGTCGGCCGCGCGGGATGATGAGCATGACAATAACGGGAGCAACATGGCCATGAAATCGATCTTGATCGCGCTCGGTTTTGCGAGCGCGCTGGCAATGCCGGCGGCCGCGCAAGATTTCGGACCGCCCGAGCTGATCGCCGCCGCCAAGCAAGAAGGCAGGCTCGTCTACTACACCGCGAACTTCGCAGAGGTCGAGCAGGAGGTGATCAAGGCCTTCAACAAACGCTTCCCCGAAATCAAGGTGGAGATGGTGCGCGCTCCGGGCGGCCAGCTCATCACCCGCGTGAAGACGGAAGCCGCCGCGGGCAAGCTCTCGGCTGACGTGGTCGATCATTCCGACCGCGCGCTCATGACCGACCTCGGCGGCCTGTTCCAGGACTACGCGCCGCCGAACAGCAAGGACTACCTGCCCGAATCCATGATCTCACCGAAGCTGTGGCCGCGCGTCACGCTGGTGTGGTCGATCGCCTACAATTCGGCGCTGGTAAAGAAACCACCGAAGAGCTGGATGGATCTCACCAAACCCGAATATGGCAACAAGCAGATCGGCGAGGTCATCGCGCCTTCGGGCGGGACGACTTGGACGCGCGTCATGTTCGAGCGCCAGGTGCTGGGCGAGGATTATTGGAAAAAACAGGCAGCGACCGACCCCGTGCTCTATCCATCGGGCGCGCCGATGTCGGATGCGCTCGTGCGCGGGGAGATCGTGATGGGTCCGTTGCTCTACAACATCGTTTACCCGAAGAAGAGGGACGGCGCCCCGCTCGAGATTTTCTTTGCGCCCGAGGGTGCGCCGGTCAATCCCTATGCCAGCGGCGTGCCGTCGACGGCGAAGAACCCGAACGCTGCGAAGCTCTTCCTCAACTGGTGCCTGTCGCAGGAAGGCCAAACCTTCATGATCAAGGAGCTCGGCAACCTCACCTCGCTCAGGCAGCCGCCGGTCTATCCGGAGGGTTTCGATCCCAAGGTGGTCAAGGTCTGGCTGCCGAACTTCGATCAGTACGTGAAGCTGCACGCGTCCTGGGTCGAAGAGTGGAACAAGACCTACGGCTACCGGCAATAGCCGGGCGTTAAGCTGCATCCGAGCCACCATCGCGTCTGAGGCGCGCATGTCGGCGTCGCTCGATGTCCGCGATCTGCGCAAGCAATTCGCCGCCGGTCGGCCGGCGGTGGATGGCGTGAGCTTTCACGTCCCCGCCGGCGAGATCGTGGTGTTGCTCGGCCCCTCCGGCTGCGGCAAGACCACGACGCTACGCTGCATCGCGGGCCTCGAGCATCCCACGGCCGGGCGCGTCAGCATCGGCGGGCGATTGATGTCGGCGCCGCTCGACGGCGTCCAGGTGCCGCCGCGCCTGCGCAACATCGGGATGGTGTTCCAGTCCTACGCGGTCTGGCCGCACATGACGGTCAGACAGAACGTCGCCTACCCGCTTCGCCATCGCCGCGAGCCGCGCGTCGAAATCGAGCGCAAAACTGGTGACGTGTTGGAGCTGGTCGGGCTTACGGAATTTGCCGAACGTCCGGTGGTATCGCTCTCCGGCGGCCAGATGCAGCGCGTGGCGCTCGCGCGCAGCCTCGTCTACCAGCCCCAGCTGCTCTTGCTCGATGAGCCGCTCAGCAACCTTGACGCGCAGCTGCGGCTGCGGCTGCGCGACGACTTGCGCCGCATCATCAAGCAGACCGGAGTCACCGCGCTCTACGTGACTCACGACCAGGCGGAAGCCGTTGTGCTCGGCGACCGCATCGGCGTCATGCGCGACGGCAAGCTGTTGCAGATGGCGCCGGCTGACGAGATCTACAATCGCCCGGCCGACCTGTTCGTCGCCAACTTCACGGGCGCGTCGAATCTGCTCGCTGGCCGCGTGCTGGCGCGCAACGACGAATTCGGTACCGTCGAGGCGGGCGGCCAGCGCCTCACGGCGCTGATGCCGGCGAACGTCAAGACGGGCGAGGCGGTCAAAATCGCGGTGCGACCGGAGAACGTGCGGCTCGGCAAGGATGGAACAGTCGAGCCCGACAATCGCTTCACGGCTCGTATCGCCGGCCGCCGTTACCAGGGCACGCAGACGATCTATGAGCTCGCCATGCTCGGCGGCCGGCTCGAAGCGCTCGAGCTCGGCACGCAGGCCCGATATGTGATTGGCAGCGAGGTGGACGTCGTTCTGCCGCCCGCATTATGCTGGGCCTATCCCGCAAGCGAGGATGCGAGGCTGGATTAGCAATTCTCAGAAGATTTCGGGGACCGGCCAGAAATCATGCTCGAACCTTCGCAGCCGGTTCATAGGCGATGTTTTGATCCCCG
>VAZL01000684.1 GCA_005883445.1 Alphaproteobacteria bacterium
AGGTGACGTGGACGAGCGCGGTGACCACCGCGAACTCGGTAAACATGAATTGCACCGGCGCTCCGATCAGCCCGGCCTTGAGCAGCATCGAGTTCAAAAACCCGTTGTTGCCGAGCACGACGATCCAGGAATACGTGCGTACCACCTCGCCGAGGAACAGCGGGGTGACGGCGATCACCAAAATTACCGACTTGAGCGCGACGTTTCTGACATGCACCAGCGCATAAGCGAGCGGGTACCCGACGACGAGCGTGAACAATGCGGTGAGGAAGCAGATCCAAACCGTGTCGAGGAACACCCGGAGATAGAGCGGCTTCATCAGCGCCGCGAAATTTGCGAGCGTGAAGCCCCCCGGCTCCAGCGAGCCCGGCACATAGGCCCGCAGGCTGTATTGCATCACCGCCGCCAGCGCGGCCACGAAGGCGAGCGCGCACAGCGTGGCCGGCGCCACGAATGCACCCAGAAACGGTCTCGACGTCATGGCCGCTCGGGATGACACGGCGGCACGCGGCGCAGGCAGGCCATCAGGCCGTCAGTTCATGATGTTCTCGGCGAACCACTTGCGCCACTCCGCGGTCTTCTCCGCGCGCAGCTTGTGATCGATGATGATGGCCTGCTTGTTCCACTGGTCGACCGAGGTGAACACCCCCGGCAGCTTGGCGATCGCCGGGTCGAGCTTGGCATCGAGGACCACCGGGCTGCCCTTCTTGAACTTGGCGACTTCGGCCTGGACCTGCGGGTCGAGCGCGACGTTGATGAACTTGTAGGCGAGCTCCGCCTTCTTGGAGCCTTTCATGATGGCGACGGTGTCGATGCCGAGCACGGCGCCCTCCTTCGGGATCACGAGCTCGATAGGAACGCCTTCGCCGGCCATATAGTGCGCGTTCATCGACAAGATCACCTGGACGGGCGTCTCGCCGTTGGCAATGAGCTGCTGGCTGTTGGCGTCATTGGTATAGAACGCCTTGAAACTCGGCTTGAGTTCCTTGAGCTTGGCTTGCCCCTTTTCCCAGGTCGCAGCGTCGCCGCCCGAGAGCAGCGCAGCCACGACGATGAGATGACTGGGATCGAAGTCCGGCGCGGCGAGCTTACCTTTGACCTCGGGCCTCCAGAGATCCGCCCAGCTCTCGAATGCCGCGCCTTTGATCAGGTCGGGCCGGTAGCCGATGGTGTAGACATAGGCCCAGGTGCCGATGTGATACGGGCTGATCTTGGCCTGGGCGACCAAATTCTTCGCGTTCGCCACCTTGGCGAGGTCGAGCTGCTCGTAGAGGCCATCGTTGGCATAGAGCCAGCACACGTGCGACGTCGTGAACGTGATGTCGCTCTCGGGATTACCCTTGGCAAGCTTCTCTTTGTTCAGCCGATCGATCGTGCCGCCGGTGATGTACTCGACCGGCACGCCCGTCGCGGCGGTAAATTTCTTGCCGATGAGGTTGTCGACCATGTCCCGCCAGCTGCCGCCCCACACGCTGACGACGAGCTTGTCCTGAGCGCTAGCCTGCATCGGCGTCAAGACGAGAGCCAACGCAGCGAGTGCCATGCAGATCCGTTTCATGCTCCTGCCTTTCCGGTTCGCTCGACGATCATTTGACGCCACGCCAATCTGCGCGGCGTCGAGCAACACCCGTGGATTTCCGGCGCGTCATTATTCGTTGAGAGCGCTAAGCTTGTCCAGCGTCGCGGGCTCGCCATCGCCTCCGCTTGCCCGCAGGGCCGCGCAAGGCTTGGTTCACGCTCAAGCTTGAGGGTAGATTGACTGCGCAACGTGGGAGTGCATCGCGATGGG
>VAZL01000685.1 GCA_005883445.1 Alphaproteobacteria bacterium
GCATGTGCACGAGCAGGATCTGCTCGCGGCCGCGAATGTCGGGCAGCGGCACGACCACCTGGCGGTCGAAACGGCCCGGACGCATCAGCGCCGGGTCGAGCACGTCGGGCCGGTTGGTCGCGGCGATGACGATGACACCCGAGTTGCCCTCGAAGCCGTCCATCTCGACCAGAAGCTGATTGAGCGTCTGCTCGCGCTCGTCGTTGCCGCCGCCCAGGCCCGCGCCGCGCTGGCGGCCCACCGCGTCGATTTCGTCGATGAACACGATGCATGGCGCGTTCTTCTTCGCCTGCTCGAACATGTCGCGCACGCGCGCGGCGCCCACGCCGACGAACATCTCGACGAAGTCGGACCCCGAAATCGAGAAGAACGGCACCTTGGCCTCGCCCGCGATTGCCTTGGCGAGCAGCGTCTTGCCCGTGCCGGGATTGCCGACCATCAGTACGCCGCGCGGGATGCGGCCGCCGAGCTTCTGGAACTTGGAGGGGTCGCGCAGAAACTCGACCAGCTCGCCGACTTCCTCTTTGGCTTCGTCGCAGCCGGCGACATCGGCAAACGTCACCGTGTTGTTCGACTCGTCGATCATGCGCGCCTTGCTCTTGCCGAACGAGAACGCGCCGCCGCGCCCTCCGCCCTGCATCTGGCGCATGAAGAAGACCCATACGCCGATCAACAGGAGCATCGGGAACCAGGAGATGAATACCTGCGCGAGGAAGCTCTGCTCTTCCTCGGGCTTGGCCTGGACCTTGACGCCGTACCTCACCAGGTCGCCGACCATCCACAGGTCGCCGGGGCTGTAGGTGAGATTGGGCTTCTTGTCGGTACCGACCCATTTGATGGTCCGGCCCTCGATCGACGCCGATTCGACGTGGCCCTGCTTGGCCTGCTCCATGAATTCGGAGTAAGGCACCGCGTCCTTGGTGCCCGGGCGGGCATCGAACTGTTTGACGACGGTGAGCACGACCAGGCCGACGACCAGCCAGATCAGGAGGTTCTTGAGCAGGTTGTTCAACGTTTTTCCTTCAGGCGCCTCAGGGCGCCGACTACATTAACGATTCTAGCAGGATGCGGGCCAACGCCCTCGCTACGCCGGACGAAAGCCCTTACCGACCAGGAAAACCTCCCGGCTGCGGTCTCTCGAGGCCTTGGGCTTGCGCGCATGGACTTTGTCGAACCGCGCCCGGTAGGCGCCCTGCAGCTCGGCAAAACCCTCTCCCTGGAAGGCTTTGACGACCAGATCGCCCCCGGGTTGCAGCCACGCCGACGAAAACTCGAGCGCCAGCTCACCCAGATATACGCTCCTCGCCTGGTCCGCGGATTCGATACCGCTGATATTGGGCGCCAGATCGGAGAGCACAAGATCGACTTTGTGCCCCGCGAGCGCCGCTTCCAGCGCCTCGAGCGTCGCCTTCTCCCGAAAATCGCCCTGGACGAAGGCGACACCGGCGATCGGCTCCAAGGGCAGCAGGTCGAGCGCCACGATCCGGCCTCGGGGCCCAAGCTGCTCGCGCAGCACTTGGCACCAGCTCCCCGGCGCGGCGCCCAGGTCGACGACGGACATGCCCGGCCGGAGGAGCTTGTCCCTGGCGGCCAGCTCGATCAGCTTGAAGGCGGCGCGCGACCGGTAGCCCAGCCGCTGCGCCTCGTGCACCCAGTGGTCCGAAACGTGCTCATGCATCCAGGCCTTGCCGAATTTGTGCTTTTTACCGGTGGGGTTCAGCGGTTTGGTGCGGGCGCGCATACCCGGGATTGTAGTTTTGACTTCCGAAGCGCGGGAAAGGAAATGCCCATGAAGACCTACAACGTGACCGTCCCTGAAATAGCCATCGTCGCCGCCACGCGAGGCATGGCGGGCGCCGGCG
>VAZL01000686.1 GCA_005883445.1 Alphaproteobacteria bacterium
CATGAACGGAACGAAAAGGAGGAAGACGTTCCGGGCGAGGACAAACTTCTTCGGGAGAGTCCGGCGAATATCGTGGAGCGCGCTCGGCAGTTCATGACGATCAAGGAATTATTGACCGCAACTGCGCTTGGCACTTCGTAACTAGCCCGAGACGCTGCGCCGAATATGCTTAACTGGCGGCATCCGCCGCGAATCGGAGTGGCCCCATGGCGAAGCAGCTCAAGGCGGCCATCCTCGCCAGGAGGGCGGCGAAGGCACCGCGCAAGAAACGCACGCGGCCGAAGCCTCGGCAGTACACCATTGCTGACTGGGAGCGCGCACGAGACCGGGTAGCGGCGGCGGAGCGCCGAATCGACAACGACCGCACGAACAATCCTAACTGGGGACGCGCGGGGCTAGAGCGCGCGCAGCTCGAACTGTCCGTCATTATGTCGCAGCTACGCTTGCGCGGTCTCCTCGAGTGATGGCTCGATCGACCTCTCCCACTTAGAGGCGCTTCCCGGCCCGAGCTGCGTATCCACAGCGCCGCAGCTCAAACGCGAACGGTCTCTGCGGGCACGTTTTGCCGAAGCCAATGGGAATTATCACAATATCTCAAATACATGGCTCGTTCGCGGATTCCCGAGTTCGAGTCCTCTCACCCCAGCCAGCCAGTACGGTCTACGTGGGTTATGTCTGAGTGAAGGAAATCGCAGCGGCAGGCCGCCCGACACCGACCAGACCTTGAGGAGATCCATCGGCTTTGTGCTGATGGCTAAGCCGAAGCACCGGCAGAGGCCGTAACATTACTTGCGTGGCATAGAATGCTCTGATTCTGGTAGCCCCGAGCCAGGCGGGCCGTACCCCGTGCTATCATCGATTTGAAAGCAAGAACCGGAGTGCGCGCAATCCGGATTCCGGGCCCGTTCGTCAGCCTCCGAAGCAACGACGTGCCGCAACGGTCATGGAAGGCGCCGATGCCATCATCGACCCTGCTCGCAGCTCGGGTCCGCGCGCTGGCCATGGTGCTCGCGATGGCGTTGGTAGCGGCGCCATCGCACGCGGGCGACGACATTCGGGCCGGGCCGACCCGCACCGCCAAGGAGCGGCTCGGCGGCAAGGCGAGCGACGAACAGCGGGTCGACAATTGCAAGGTGCCCCTCGATCAGCGCGGTTCGAAGCCGCGCCCGGACGACTGCCGCGACGGCGCAAGCACAGAGGCAAAGCACTGACTCTGCTTCGGCCCGCTCCGTACCGCGCTCGTTCGGATGCGATCTGAACGCCAGCAAGCCGCGTGCGGTCGCTTTCCTGAATCGTTCTGAATCGTCGCAAAAATTGTGATCGGCATCACAGCGCGGCGGCACGGCTGTAGCCATATTTCCTCCCGCAGGCGCCGGCCGGTCGGTCATGCGCCGATGCGCAAAACGAGGACAAATCGTCCAAATATGGAGACGTATCATGAAAGCGCTTATCGCTGCTCTCGCCTTGGTCACCCTGATTGCCGTCCCGACATTCGCCCCGCCCGCGAACGCGGCCCCGATGTCGCCGGCGAGCTCCTCCTTCGGGTCCAACGGTTACTGACCCACGTCAACTTCGATCGGAAAGCGACACAGCTCTGATCGGTCTCCCATGAGCTGTTTGAGCTGCGCAGCGGCCGGCCTAGCGCCGGCCGCGCTCGCAAGCTCAGCGGCCGCCGCAGCCTGGGGAGCGGGCATTCCCCGCCCGGGCAGGATTCAGAACAATTAAGGTCTCGACCAAGGACTAGAGAGACCATGGTTGCTGATCGTGCTTACTCGCCGGCCTGGTTTGCGTGCACGGACCGACAAGCGAGCCTATTCTACTTCGCCGCGTCAGTGCCTGCTGTGGGGTTCGTGCACGGCACTGTCGATCTTGGCCCGCGCGATGCCGTGGCGCTCGAGAGCTACGCGGCTCCGGCGAAAACGGCCAAGCGCGGCGAGGGCGCGCCCTGGAGCGACTGAGCTTCCGGGGCGCCAATCCGGCACGGAGATGATCGAAAATGACTGCAGGTCGGAAGCTTGGAGCTCGCGCCGCAACCTGCCGCACAAAAGAAGGTCTGCTGATCGTCTTGGCGCTCGTGTTGAGCACACCGGCGCGCGCTGCGGCCGACAGCGATATGACGAAGGAGTACTTGACCTGCATGGACAAGTCCAAAGGGGTTACCTCTGAAATGATTGATTGCATGAGCGCCGAAACGGCGCGCCAAGATGCCCGGCTCAATGAAAATTACAAAACACTCATGTCGAAGGTCTCCGTAAAACGGAAAAAGACGCTGCTTGACGCCCAGCGCGCCTGGATCAAATTTCGGGATTTGAACTGCGAGTTTTATTACGACCCGGACGGCGGCACCGCCGCGCGTTTGGCCAGCAACGATTGTTTTCTGCAGGCAACGGCCGATCGTGCCAAAGAGCTCAAAAACCTGACCAATGATCAGTAGCTACAAAAATACGACAAACTCGCGTTCAATAGAGCTTGCGTCCATTCGCCTCACGGCCCTGATCCTTGCGGCGGCTGGACAGAAATAGGTGCACCGAGTGCGGATCTCGGTGATGCCAATCGACAACGCCGGGACTTACTCTGCGAACCGTGTCGGCTCCCGGCACTCCGCGTGGCATCGCTGCGGGCCGAAATCGGCAGGCGATTGGGCCGAAACGGGATATGCCGGAAGCGTCGCAAGCGTATAGATCCTCACGAAAATGGCCCCGAGCTCGGCATTGAAATGTCATCGGGGGCGCGCGCTCGCGCCGGCGAGGTGATCGAATAGCGCTACGACCCGCTTCCGCTATCTCGCTTACTACTGAGGGGCATCTACATGAAACATGTCATTCAAACGACGGATGTGTTGTCTTACGAGCAATTCGGTTTCACCAATTGCGTGCGCTTCGGGGACGTTCTTTATCTGTCGGGCATCTCGGCGCTTGACCCGCAGGGGCAGGTGCTCGGCAGTGACATAGAGACGCAGACGATTCACACCTATCGGAACATCGAACGGGTTCTGCGAGCCGCCGGATCGGGATTGGATCAGATACTGCAGATGACGAGCTTCGTTCTCGATCTGGAGCGCAACGGAGCTCGCTATGTTGCGGCACGTCAGAAAATCTTGACCAGTCATACCTATACCAGCGCCGTGATCGGGGTCTCCGCTTTGATGATGCGCGGGCTGCTGCTGGAGGTTCAATGCTGTGCCGCGGCCACTGACCCGGGCGCCGCAGCGGCGGCCGGCGCGCGCGGCGGCTGAGGGTGGCGAAATCGGATTGGCGGAGGCAGAGACCGATGAAGAAAGCGCAGGCAAAGAAAACGAAGAAAGCAAAGAAGGTGACGGCAAAGAACGTGAAGACGGCAAAGAACGTGAGGAAAACCGACCTGGGAGCGATCTTCGATGCGCATGTCCGCCATGAGTTCGTCGATCACGATGTCGCCGCCACGATGAAGACCATGGCGGCCGAACCGTACGTGCACAACGTGCCCACCCTCACCGGTGGCGACGGCCACGCCGGCGTCGTCGATTTTTACACGCACCACTTCGTCGGCAAGATGCCTGCCGATACGCGCATCGAGCGGATCTCGCGCACGGTGGGCAGGGACCAAGTAGTGGACGAGCTCATCATATATTTCACGCACGACTGCCCGATTGACTACATGCTTCCCGGTATTCCTCCGACCGGGCGGAAAGTCGCGCTGCCGCATGTGGTCGTGATGAAATTTAAAGGGGGCAAGGTCGCCCACGAGCATATCTACTGGGATCAAGCCTGCGTGCTCGCTCAGATCGGTCTCCTCGACCCGAGCCAACTGCCCGTCACCGGCGCGCCGCAAGCCGCGGCACTCGTTGAAAAATCGCGGCGCAAGCGCGCGCGGGCGTGAGAACGCCGAGCCTTGCGCTCTTTCCAAGAGGAAATGACTTTATCTGTATTGCCTTGATTTGACCGGCCTTGCGGTTCGTCCGATGCAACTGCGGCGTGCCTGAGTTGCGATTGCGTGCATACCGACTTCGGAAACGTCGCACTACGTGTTTCGGTGGAGTGA
>VAZL01000687.1 GCA_005883445.1 Alphaproteobacteria bacterium
GCGGCCGGACACGACGTGATCTTCATCGCGCGTGGCGCGCATCGCGATGCGATTCGCCGCGATGGCTTGCGCATAGAAAGCGCGCTTGGCGACCTTCATCTCAAGGATCTCAACGTCACCGACGATCCCAAGCAGGTCGGACCCGTCGACCTGGTGCTGTTCGCCGTCAAGCTGTGGGATACCGAGAGGGCCGGCGAGCAGACGCGTCCGCTCGTAGGTTCCAACACCCGCGTGATGACCCTTCAGAATGGCGTCGACAGCGTCGAGCGTCTCGCCCCGATCCTCGGCGATGACGTCACGATCGGCGGGGCGACCTATATCGTCACGACGATCGCGAAGCCCGGGGTCATCCGCCACACCGGCGCAAGGGCCGAAGTCCGCTGCGGCCGCCTCGACCGACGTCCCGATGCCGTGCTCGCCGGTTACGTGCAGCAAATGAAGGCTGCGAACATCGAGATCACGCTGACGGATCATATGCTCCTCGACATCTGGAAGAAGTTCGTGCTGCTTTCGGGTACCTCCGGCATCACGGCGAGCACGCGCCAGCCCCTCGGCGTCATCCGCGACGACGAGGACATGCGGGCGTTCTTCTACAAGCTGATGCACGAGACGATTGCGGTCGGTCGTGCGGCCGGCGTCGAGTTTCCGCCGGACTTTGCGGCGGAGCTCGATCGTTGGGTGGCAAGCTTTCCGCCCACGATGAAGGCGTCCATGGCGAATGATCTCGAGGCGGGCAACCGCCTGGAACTCGATTGGCTCGCCGGCAAGGCCGCCGCCCTCGGCCGCAAGTACGGCATTGCGACGCCGGCGCATGAGGCGGTTTACGCCATCCTCAAGCCCTACCGGATGGGGCGGGTAAAGTAATGCTTCCGGCGCACCGAGCGGCGGCGTTGGCGAGGCGACCGTCGAATTCGGCCGGCGGCGGCTTTTGCCATGATTCAGCCAAAGCTTTTCGCGATATTGTCGAATTGGGGCCAGGGGAGCCCAGGGGGCTCAATTGTTCCAAGCACGCCGGTTAGCTGCTGCGGCTGTGACAGCAATCTTGCTGATCGCGGGCGCATGTTTCGTCTTCTTTTTCTCGGTTGCGGACGCGCAAGCTCAAACTCAAGGTCAAGTCGGCAGCTGCGAAGACGCGGCCGAGCTCGCGGTCTTGCCTTCGCCGATCGTGCCGTGGAAGGGCGCGCCTTTGCGCGTCATATTCGCCGTGGAGAAGCCGCTCGAGGGCGAGCTTTCGCTGGTCGCGCCCGACGGAAGCGTCGCGGCCAAGTCGCGCGAGCGGCACGGTGGGCCGCCCTATTTCTGGTTCGCCGAGGTCGCCACGCCGGCCGCCGGCACGTGGCACGCCAAGCTCGCGGCGAGCGAGTGCGGCACGATCACGCGCGAAATCGCCGTGCGCGCCACCGAGCCGCCGCGGCCGCAAGGGACCGAGGGGAGCCTCTGGCCGTTGCGCAATACCTGGAACCGCGAGACCGAAAACCTCTATTCGGCCTGGATCGAGAAGCTCTTTGACGCGCCGCTCGATGCCACGCTGTCCTGGAAGGCGCTGCATGAGGTGTTGCGCGATCGATCGCGCAATGTCCTGTTCAACCATCTGGGTCTGCGCGAAGACTCGATGGGGATGATGATTCGCCCCGACTGCGCCGATCTTCCCTACTTCTTGCGCGCCTATTTCGCGTTCAAGATGGGGCTGCCGTTCGGATACACGAAGTGTACGCGCGGCGGCGGCGGCGAGGGGCCGAAATGCCACGGATGGTGGAACATCCAGAATCTCGAGCCACCACCTGCGCCCGAACCCCCACCCGAGCAAAGGATCGCGTCCCCCACCGGCGTCATGGAAATGTTCCAAGCGCCGGCGCCACAGCCGGTAGTCCCTCCAGTGAGCCGACTTGCGTCGCTGAAGCGACTGGGCCTCGCGGCGGGATTCGGCGAGTATTTGCGCTCCTCCGTCGCCGACGGCGTTCACTCCGGAACCGGGCGAACGGCGCTGAACGACGACAACAGCGACTATTATCCCGTGTCATTGAAAGAGGAGACGCTGCGCCCCGGGACGGTCTACATCGATCCCTACGGCCACGTCCTCGTCCTGGCGAAGCGCATGGCGCAATCCGACGACGCGGCGGGTCTCTTCCTCGCTGTCGACGCGCAGCCCGACGGGACCGTCGCGCGCAAGCGTTTCTGGCGCGGCAATTTCCTGTTCGCCCAGGATCCCGCGCTCGGCGGCCCCGGGTTCAAGCGTTTTCGGCCGATCGTGCGCGACAAGAACGGCGCCTTGCGGCGGCTGACCAACGCCGAGA
>VAZL01000688.1 GCA_005883445.1 Alphaproteobacteria bacterium
GTCATGGCGACTGCACAAGACTGGATCACGATCTACGGCCCGAAGGACGACTGTACCTATATCGTCGAATTCCGGACGGCCGAAGGCGTTGCGCTTGCGATCTAAGGCGATGCGCTTGCGATCTCAAGCGAAGGCTGAACAGCTCGCTCCGTCTTCTCACCTGGGTAGACCGGGGGGCCTCTCCAAGCGGGGGGTCGCGCAGCCCGACCGGGACCGTCAAGAGATCGTCCTCGCTCATCCGACGGTGGGTCACACCCTGGTTGGGCGTAGCGGCAGAACGCCTCGATACGGAACTCGAGGGGCGATTCCGGAGTTATGCATTACGCGGTGGTGCGCGATGCCGCGTTCGGCTGGCATCGGGGAAGAAAGTTGCCGTGTCCGGCCGGCATTAGGGCGATATGCCGCCTGCTATCGAAACGGCGGCACCGCAGGAGGCTCGAAGATCATGAGCATCAAGCGAATCCTGGTTCCGCTTCCCGGCTCTGTCGATCAGACCGGTGAAATTGACATGGCCCTGTCTGCCGCGAAGGCGGTGGGGGCTCACGTCGAGGCCCTGTTCATCAGTCAGCCGCCGCCATCGGTGACCCGCGGCGGGGTGAGCGTCAGCGAACTGGGCTACGGGGTAAGAACGGCGGCCCTCGCACCGATAAGCTGGTACGCCGAGGAACGGGACAGAACTGTGCGGGATGCGCGTGAGCGTTTCGCGCGTGCCTGCGCGGCAGTCGGTATCCCGCTTCTATCGGCGAACGACGAGCCCGGCGCACCGCTGGCTGCATCCTGGCGCGAGGCCGAGGGGCCGCACGTGGAAACTGCCGTGCAGCGGGCCGCTGCTTTCGACCTGATGGTCGCCGCCAGTGCCACCGTGATGGAATCGCTCATGGCCATTGCCGAGCAACGTGATGATCGCCTGGGACGAGAGCCCGGAGTGCTGGCACGCGGTCTCGGCCGCCATACCGTTCATGCAGCTTGCCAAATCAGTGCGGGTCATCAGCGTTGACCGGGACGCCGACAGTCGCAAAGCGTCGCAGGCGGAAGTGCTCGCCTATTTGCGCTGCCATGGCATCGCTGGGACCGCGCAGGTGGTCGCACCGGAGCTACGTTCGGTGGGCGATACGCTGCTCGCAGCGGGGGCAGAGCATGAAGCCGGCCTGCTGGTCATGGGCGCCTATTCTCATAGCCGGCTGCGCGAAATGCTTCTGGGCGGGGCGACGCGCCACATCCTGAAGAACGCATCAGCACGGCCCGTTCTCTTGGCGCATTAGCCCTCGTCAGAGGGTATGCCGGCTCGAGCCATGTCACGGCGGTGATTTCACGTGACCTACACGCGCGCCGCGGCGCGCACCTCGCGCGGAAGGCACGCCGCAATGACCTCTCGCGCAGCATCGAAGCAGAGAGGACCGATCGCCAATTGCCCGCCAACGCCAACTCGCGCGAGTACTCCGGATCGGCGAGTCGACCGACCCAGCGGCAATCTTCAAATCCCGCGAACGAGGCGGCGGTGATCCGGCACTTCCAGGAGCGAATGCAGTTGGCGGTGTTCGTTACCACTTTTCGCCGGCTGTCGCTCTGTCACATCCCATGCGACAGGCACCATGCGACAGCTCTGTTTTTTTGAGGCTCGCGGGCGACGCCATGCGTGGTCTCACTGGTTGGTGCCGTGAGACCCACCAACCGGCTGATCTTTCTCCTTCAACTCATCTGGCCTAGGCGGGTGTATGTGCTAGTTTTGAGAACATCCAGTGGCGATGTAGAAGCTGTTATTTCACGCAATAGGGAATTTGTTTCCAACCTTCAGAAGGCCGTTGAGCAGGCATTTGTCGTTCGCGCCAGGCAGCCGCTGTCGCCTGAAGTATCTAAGCAAATGGGCGAGAAAATACAATGACCTTCCGCTCAACTGCGGATTCCGACGAACGCCCACAGCTCTGCATCGCCTGGCTGCTGTCGCGCGAACCGGCGGTCGTACCGCTCGCCGGCAGCAGCAAGCGAAAATGGCTGGACGAGAACGCCAAGGCGGCCGATCTGCGACCGTCCGAGGCGACGCTGGCGGCGCTCGACAAGGCGTTCGAGCCGGGCGTTGCCCGGGGCGACCGCTATCCCGCCCCGATGAATGGCGCGGCTCGGATTGTAGGGCCGGCTCAGCGGCGGCGTTTCGACTTGGCGGAAGCAGCCGATGTCGCTCTTCGTGCTCCCGGTTTGCCCGGCTTCGATGTCGGCGGCTTTGCCTTCGGCTTGTCGGGAATGATCGGCAGCAACAGGAAGTTCTCCCGCCCCGCTGCCGAGATGGATCGTCTCAACGTCCTTGAGGCAGGCCTGAATCGTTCTCAATCGAGGTGTTAGCCGACCCCTCACCACCTGCGAGCGGCTCACACCTCCGCACGCAGTCATGTCAGAGCATCTTCAGCGATGCACTGAATTGACGGCATTGCCATTTCGCTTGCCAGCGTCTTGGCCGATCCTCTGTCGTCTCAAGAAGTTACAACAAATTCTGGCCTCGGACGTGCCGGGGGTTTCTTAACCCTCTGTTGTCTACGACTGCCTTTTCGTTTGCTGCGGTACGCGCGCCGGCGCCGCCGAAGGCAAGCGGGGATGAAAAAAGGGCCGCTTGAGTTCAAGCGGCCCAAGTTTTGGGAGGAACGCGACGGAGGGCTGATCCCGTCCATCGCACCGTTTCATTTGCGAAGCGCGGGATCGAAATTCAAGTACGCTCGATGGGCGCGGGGCTTCTCCCACCAACGGCCATCGCGAAATCGGCGACCTCGCATGCGTCTAGCACATGGCCGTCCGCTCCGGATCCGTGTCAGCCGCGCCACGCAGCCTCCGGTTCCCGCCGCAGTTCTTCCTCGCGGCCGTCGTAACGGGGAGAGAAATGAAACGGCACCACCCGGGAAACGCCGGCGCTTCTTGCCAGCATCCCCGCCTGCG
>VAZL01000689.1 GCA_005883445.1 Alphaproteobacteria bacterium
TGAACAAGGAAATGTAGAGAATTTCGGCGTTAGCGTAACAGTGGCTAACAGCCCTTAAAGGGCCATGTGGAAAATACAATTTAAGCCCCTCGCGCGCAAAACCCCTTTGATGGCCAAAAATCCTAAAACCGCGACCGCGCCCAAACACGCCATGGTGCTGGCGGCGGGGCTGGGCACGCGCATGCGGCCGTTCAACGGGCGCGTGCCCAAGCCGCTCGTTCCGGTCGGCGGCAAGGCGCTGATCGATTACGTGCTCGATCGCCTCGCCGCGCAGGGGGTCGAGCGCGCGGTCGTCAACGTCCACCATCTCGCCGATCAGATCGAGCGCCATCTCGCCGGCCGCAAGCGGCCGAAGATCATCATCTCGGACGAGCGCGGCGAGCTTCTCGGCACCGCCGGCGGCGTGGTCAAGGCGCTGCCCAAGCTCGGCGACGGCCCGTTCTTCCACGTCAACTCCGACACCATCTGGATCGACGGCGTGAAGCCGAACCTCGCCCGCCTCGCCGACGCCTTCGATCCCGAGCGCATGGATGCGCTGCTGCTGCTTGCGACCACGGCGTCCAGCATCGGCTATAGCGGGCACGGCGATTTTTCCATGGCGGCCGACGGACGGCTCACGCGCCGCGGCGAGCGCGAGGTGGTGCCCTTCGTCTATGCCGGCGCCGCGATCCTCACCCCGGCCTTCTTTACCGGCGCTCCCGCGGGGGCGTTCTCCATGTCGCCGTTGTTCGACCGCGCGGCGGAAGCCGGGCGGCTCTGCGGGCTGCGCCTCGAAGGCGTGTGGATGCACGTGGGCACGCCGGACGCGATCGCGGCCGCCGAGCGGGCGCTCCTCGCCAGCGCGGTGTAGCAGGGGTTCAAGGCCGCGCGGCGGAGAAAATTGAGTCGCCGCGAATCAATCCTTAGAATCGGCGGATGGCCCCCGCCCCCCGTGTCTTCACCATCCCGGCGTCGACGCCGTTCGTGCCGACGCTGATCCGCGCGCTCATCGACGGAACGCTGGTGCCGGGCTTTCCCGCTACGCGCGATCCGCTCGCGCTCGCGCACGCGACGCTCTACCTGCCGACGCGGCGCGCCTGCCGGCTGGCGCGCGATCTCTTCCTCGACGTCACCCAGGAGCGCGCCGCGATCCTGCCGCGCATCGTCGCCATCGGCGACGTCGACGAGGACGAGATCGCCTTTGCGGAGGCGGCAACCGGCGCGCTTGCCGCCGAGGCGCTCGCCTTGCCGCCGGCGCTCGGCGGGCTCGAACGGCGCCTGCTGCTGGCGCGGCTCGTGCTCAGATGGGCCGCGCAGATTGCGCCCGATGCGCGCGGCGAGGCGGCGCTCGTCGCCAACAACCCCGCCTCGGCGCTCGCGCTCGCCGACGATCTCGCGCGGCTGATGGACGACATGACCACGCGCGGCGTGGCGTGGGACCGGCTCGATGGGCTCGTGCCCGAAACGCTCGACCGCTACTGGCAACTCACGCTCGAATTCTTGCAGATCGCGCGCGAGAACTGGCCGAAAATTCTCGCCGAGCGGGGCGCCATCGAGCCGGCCGCGCGCCGTGACGAGCTGATCAAGGCCGAAGCGGCGCGGCTTTCCGCGCACGCGGACGGACCGGTGATCGCCGCCGGCTCGACCGGCTCCATGCCGGCGACCGCCGAGCTGATCGCCGCCATCGCCAAGCTTACTCGCGGCGCCGTGGTGCTGCCCGGCCTCGACCTCGCGCTCGACGCGCAATCCTGGGAGGTGATCGGTGGTCGCGGCGATGGCGACGCGCGCGTTGCGCCGGCGGTCGAGCATCCGCAATTCGCCATGCAGGCGCTGCTGCGCCGCATCGGCATTGCGCGCGAGCAGGTGGTCGCGCTGGGCACTGCGGGTGCGCATGACCGCGAGCGCTATATCTCCGAAGCGCTGCGGCCCGCCGCCGCCACCGAGCGCTGGCAACGGCTCGCCGCTTGCGATGTCCCGCTGCCGATCGAGCGCGCGCTCGAAACCGTAGCGGTGATCGAAGCCGCCAACGCGGGGGAGGAAGCGCTCGCCATCGCGATTAGCCTGCGCGAGGCGCTCGAGACGCCGCACAAGACCGCGGCCTTGATCACGCCCGACCGCGCCTTGGCGCGCCGGGTGCTGGCGGCGCTGGAACGCTGGAAAATCGCGGTCGACGATTCCGGCGGCGATGCGCTCGCCCTCCTCAAACACCCGCTGGCGCGGCTCGGCGCCGCCGAAGGCGCCCACGCGCGCGCGATCGCGGCGCTCGAAAAGGCGGTCCTGCGCGGCCCGCGGCCGCGGCCGGGCATCGGCGGGCTCGCGCACGCGCTCGCCGCGTTCCGCGCCGAGCTCGCGAAGCTGCGGCGGGGAGAGACCTCCGATCTGCATCCGTCCGATCCACGCGCCAGCGTCAGCGCCACGGAACTCGACGCCGCGGCCGCGCTCGTCGCGCGGCTGCGCATGGCGCTCGCGCCGCTCGACGGGCTCGGCTCCACGCCTTTCGCCAAGTTCGCGGAGCTGCACCGGAGCGTCATCGCCGCGCTGAGCGCGGACGCGACCGGCGCGCCCGTGGCCTTCCTTGGCCCCGACGGCGTGGCGCTCGATGCCGCGTTCGAGGAGATCGCGCGGCGCGCGGCCGACGCCGATTTCGCGGTGGCGCCGGCAGAGTATGCCGACGTGTTCCGCACGGCGATTTCCGACCGCACGGTGCGAGAGCGGGAGCTGCGGGGGGCGCGCCTGCGCATCTACGGTCCGCTCGAAGCGCGACTGCAAAGCGTCGACCGCGTCGTGGTCGGCGGCTTGGTCGAGGGCGTGTGGCCGCCGGAGATGCGCTCCGATCCGTGGCTCAGCCGGCCCATGCGCCACGCGCTCGGCCTCGATCTGCCGGAGCGGCGCATGTCGCTTTCCGCCCACGACTTCGCGCAGGCGCTCGGCGCCCACGAGGTGATCCTCGCCTATCCCACCAAGCTCGCCGGCGCGCCCACCGTGATCTCGCGCTTCGTCCAGCGGCTCGCCGCCGTCGCGGGCGAGGAACACTGGAACCGCTCCCGCGCGCGCGGCACGAAATATCTCGCCTGGGCGCGCGCGCTCGATCGTCCCGCCGAGGTCAAACGCATCGAAAAACCCGCGCCGAAGCCGCCGCGCGCCGCGCGGCCGAGCGCGCTCTCCGTCACCGATATCGAGAACTGGCTGCGCGACCCGTATACGATCTACGCCAAGCACATCCTCAAGCTGCGCGAGCTCGATCCCATCGACCTGCCGCCGGGCGCGGCCGATCGCGGCATCGTCATCCACGCCGCGCTCAGCGATTTCACCAAGGCCTTTGCAACGGGCCTGCCCGCCGATCCGGCCGGCGCGCTGATCGACATCCCGCTCGGCGAGCGCGTGTTCACGCTGCGCGCCCGCGCCGACCGCATCGAGCGCCTCGCCGGCGGCGGCTACGCCATCCTCGACTACAAGACCGGACAGGTGCCGAGCGAGAAGCAGGTGCGCATCGGCGTGTCGCCGCAGCTCACGCTCGAAGCCGCCATCCTGCGCGGCGGCGGATTTCGCGACATTCCCGCCGACGCGTCCATCGCTGAGCTGGTCTACGTCTCGCTCAAGGGCGGCGACCCCGCGGGCGACGGCGTGCCGATCGACTTCAAGGACGGCGACGCCAACGTCCATGCCGACCGCGCGCTCGCCAAGCTGAAACTCGTCGCGACGCGCTTCGAAGACGAGCAGCAGCCCTATCTTCCGCTGGTGCTGTCGATGTGGAAGAGCCGCTACGGCACCTACGATCACCTCGCGCGGGTGAAGGAATGGT
>VAZL01000690.1 GCA_005883445.1 Alphaproteobacteria bacterium
ATGTCGACGTAGCGCTTGTCGATATATCCGCTGGCGCGGGCGTAGATGTTCGCAACCGAGAAGGCGGAGGTGGTTGCGGGCAACGTGACGAGCACGGTCGCATCGCTCGCGCGCACGGTCGCCACGCGGACGCTCGGTACGAAATCACGAATCTGCTCGGCGGTCGCCGTGACCTCCCGCTGCTTCGAATAGGAGCGGGATGCGCCGAAAGCCAGGCCGGCGGCGAGCAACAAGAACGCGCCGAGCCCGAACAGAACGCGGCCCCACCGCGGCCTAGACGGGTGATCCTTCGGCGCCGTCCCGATCTTGCGACCGACGGCCGATTCCTGCTCCCGAGTGTGGGTATCGAGCTCATACATTGGGAAGCTCCTCGAATACGCCATTGGCCGCTTTGCCGTCGTTGCGGCTGCGCAGCATGGCAAACAGATAAGGCACGATCAGCAGGGTCGTCGGCGTCGCGAACAGCAGGCCGCCAATCACCGCGCGCGCCAGCGCCGCATTCTGTTCCTCGCCCGCGGCGCCGATCGCCATTGGGATCATGCCGACGATCATCGCCGATGCCGTCATCAGCACGGGCCGTATCCGGGTATGTCCCGCCTCAATCGCGGCCTGGAACGCCGTCTTACCGGCGAGCTGCTGTTCCCGAGCGAAGGTGACGAGCAGAATGGAATTTGCCGAGGCAACGCCGACTGCCATGATGGCTCCCATCAGCGAGGGCACGCTCAAGCTCGTCCCCGTGATGAACAGCATCGTGACAATTCCGCAGTGTCGCCGGAAGCGCCAGGATCACGACGAAGGGATCGCCGAAATTCTGGTAATTCACGAGCATGAGCAGATAGACCAACACGGCAGCGAACAATAATCCGAACGCGAGATTCCTGAAGGAATCATGCATGCTTTGGATCTGGCCGCGAACCTCGATCGAATTGCCCGGCTTGAGCTCTTTTTTCAGCTCCGCGACGATCTTGCTGATCTCGTCGGAGACGCCGCCGAGATCGCGGCCCTGCACGCTGGCGTAGACGTCATAAGCCGGCTGAATGTTCGTCTGATTCAAATTGGTCGGGACGCCGTCGCGGTTGAACTTGGCGACGTTGCTCAGCAGCCCCGGCACTAGAGAGCCTGTGGAAGAGGTTTTGGTTGAAACCGGCGTGTTGCCGAGTTCACCCAGCGAGCTCACCTGATGCTGCGGCGTCTGCACTGCGATGTAATACGGAATTCCCGATGCCGGATCGGTCCAGAAGTTCGGCGTGACCTGCGCGGAAGAGCTCAGGCTTATATTGATATTATTGGCGATGCCCTGCGCGTTCAGCCCGAACTGCAGAGCACGCGCACGATCGATCGCGGCCATGAAGGCCGGACCATCGATCTCCTGTTGCAGATGCGCGTCGACAATTCCAGGAATTGCGGCAATGCGCCGCTGTAGCTCCTGCGTTATGCGCAGGTTGGTCGCGCGGTCGCGGCCGACGGTCCTGACGTCGATCTGCGCCGGCAGTCCGAAATTGAGGATTTGGGTGACCATGTCGGCCGCCTGAAAGTAGAACGTCACTTCCGGAAATGCGGCCGGCAGCACTTCGCGTAGTTTGCGTACATAATCGGCGGTCGGTGCGTGCCCCTCCTTGAGGGCCACCAGGATCACGCCGTCATTGGGGCCAATGGTCGAACCGTCGGTGAACGCCAGGTTATAGGTACGTTGGGGTATGCCGATGTCGTCGACGATGAGGTCTCGCTCCCGCTCGGGAATGAGCTCGCGAATCTTGTTCTCGACCGCCTCGAAAACGGCTTCGGTCGCCTCGATGCGGGTGCCGGCGGGCGCGCGAACGTGGAGCTTGATTTGCCCTCCGTCGATGGCTGGAAAGAAATCGCGGCCGGTCAGCGTCAGCATAACGGCTCCCAATGCGACGATCAGGACGGCGGCGATCGGGACAATGAACCGCCGCGCAAGCAACAGCCTGAGCACGTCGACATAAGCTTCACGCAGGCGCTCGAAGCCGCGCTCGAACGCGCCGTGGATGCGGGCAAAGAAGCCGCGTGCGGCGCCGTCCGACGCCCCGTGACGCTCACCTTTGAGAAGGAGGCCGATGGTGATCGGCGTCAGCGTCCGCGACACGGCATAGGACGCCAGCATTGCGAATACGACGGCGTATCCGAGCGGCGTGAACAGGAATTTGGCCGGTCCCTCGAGAAACACCACCGACGTGAACACGCAGCTGATGGCGAGCGTCGAGACCAGCGTCGGCACGGCGATGCCGGCGGACCCCTGCAGCGTGGCTGCGGCGAGATTGTATCCTTCTTCAGTACGCAGGCGATGAGTATTCTCGATGGTCACCGTTGAATCGTCGACGAGGATGCCCACGGCGAGCGCAAGGCCGCCAAGCGTCATCGTGTTGATGGTCTCGCCGAGGAAGTGGAGCACGACAATCGATGTCAGGATCGAGAGCGGAATCGAAATCATGACGATGAGGGTCGACCGCCATGACCCGAGGAACAGCAGGAGCAATCGACGACGTGACCAGCTTCGATTGATCGAACAGCTCATTGATGCTGAGCCCAGCCGGCGCCGCCGCACGCGCGACACGCAGGACATCGCGGACCCCGTTCACAACCGCAAGCGTCGAAGCATTGCCGTTCTTGATGACGCTCAGCAAGACAGAGCGTTGGCCGTTTTGGCGAACGATATTTTGCTGTACCGCCGAGGCATCACGCACCTGCCCGACATCTCGCACAAACACCGTTGCGCCGTTCACGAATTTGACCGGAATGCTGTTGAGCGCCTCGATTGTCGTGGGCATCTGGTTGGTGAGCACGGTGTATTGCTTGTCGCCGATCTTGGCCAAGCCCGACGGCAGCGTGAGGTTCTCGGCGTTGACCGCGTTGACGACGTCCGTCGGCGTCAAGCCCTTGGCCTGCAGCTTGGTCGGATCGATATCGACCATGATCTGCCGATATTTGCCTCCGTCCGGGGTCGGGAACGTGACGCCTGGGACAGGGGCGAGCTGTTGGCGCAGGTTGTAGTAGCCGTAATCGTAAAGCTTCTGCTCATTGAGACTGTCGGAAGCCAGGCTGAGCT
>VAZL01000691.1 GCA_005883445.1 Alphaproteobacteria bacterium
TAACGGTGCCAGACTCGTGGCTGGGGTCGTCTCGCCGATGGATGCCTCGTCGGCGCGTGTGACCTCCGCAGCCAACTTGGGACCGTCGGCTGTGGCCATCACAGCTGCGCCGACCGCCGCGACGACAAGACACGCCAGCGCCACTCGTAGCCTGCGACGAAAGCGTGGGGTGGGACAGAAAAAGCCGAATTCGGGATGAATGTAATGGGATGTGGACACGGGGCGTCTCCAACAAAGCCAAGACTCGATCCCAAGCGCCCCTTGGAAGTACAATGCCCGTTTACACGGCCGCGGTCTGAGCAAAATCGCTCACTCGGCGTACTCACGTCTCCAGCTTTTGGCGAATGCCGTCATCGCGGCCTCGCGCGTCGGCTCGTAGCCGTGCGTCGGCGTGCGATCCTCATGATGCCGATCCGCCACGAACAACGGCGATGGCCGGCCTTCACCAAGGGCGCAGGAGACGCAATTAACTCCGGTCGAGTGGCAACAGCGGCCGGCGGCCTCCAAGGATCGAGTTAAGGGCGCAGCCGAGCAGGCCAAGATGCCGTGAAGGATGCGGCGATGTTCTTGGCGCGTTGCCTCAGCCGCCGGAACCTTTTCCTCATCCAACGCTTTATCAGATGCGGGAGCCCTTTTCTGGTAGGCAGCCGAAGCTAAATGCGCAACAAAGCGCTATCCTTCGGCCGTAACAAGAACCCGGTGCCGCTGCGCCGGGTTCTTTTTTACTTCGTTGGAGACCTCGTGCCGAAGAGGGAACTTCGTCCTTCCCTTTCAAAAGCAGTCTCAGCCGTGTCGGTTGATGTATTTGGGGCGCCTACGGATGCGTGGGTCCGGGGCTCGCCGGGCCAGCGGCGGCAAACTGTTGAGACGAAAATGATGTCATCGGCAAAATAAAACCGTTCATTCCCATCCGAATTGGGGAAAAGAGAATATGTCGCGGTTGTCGAGCCGGTGAGTCTTATGACAGTGATTGCAGGACACTACCGTCTCGCCCGACTGTGAATATCTCTGCTTCCCTCTACTCGTATCAGTCGAGATCGCAATCCGTCGCTTAGTCTCACGGCACATTGCCCCAAAATAAAATTCGCCAGAGATCGTTTTTCGAAGTTGCTGCACATATGTGGTGTCAGTCATGGCGCGCTCCTCTCTTGACGGGGCGAAAGCCGCAAACTGTTTGCAGCGCGAAAGCGCTCCCGACGAAAAGACGATCCAATGCCCAGTCGCCACTCGAGCTGTCGGTTCACTGCTGGAGCTCATCAACCAGCACGGTCGAAGCGTTATACAAATTATCGAGCGGATGCAGCCTACAATGATCATCAATCCTAACCATCAGTACTTCAGTATCTTTTCCTCCAGACACGTCCCCCGCGGCCTTGGATCTGTATTGATTGAATGCGGTTACAAAGCCAAGAACCCAGGCCGTTCTGGCCGCTACAACAGGATTGCCATCCCCACGACTTTTAATCCAGGAATCACACGAAATATTCCCTTGTCCTAGAACGCCTTCTGCCGCGATCATCTGATTCGATAGAAATCCAAAAAAGATTGCGGCAGAAAGGAGAGCCCAGCGGGTCTTCATGTTGCACTCCTTTGATAGAAATCCAGTGTCACGGCTCCTTATTCCGCGCGGACGGCAGGTCGAACTGCCTCCAAGTGCTCGGTGCAAATCTCATCCATCCACCCCGGCAGCGATTTCATGGCGATGAACCTGCAGGCAGATTCAAAAACGGCATCGACGTTGGCGCGGACCATCTCTTCGGCGACTGCCTGGTTCTTTTCGCAATTCTCCTTCGCCTGGCCGACGGCCTTCAACGACGCACCGTGCAGAATTGCAAGATCGTACATGGCTGTCGGCTTTCGATGAAGGGGCACGCGCCGCAAGCAGGACGCGGACGTCTCGGAGATGGCGCTCAAGGCCGGGCACGCTCGCGTCGGCTGCTATAATTGAGCGAGTACGTACCGGAACGCCCGCACGCTGGGCATCGAACCACGAAAATCCGTTGGCCCTCCGAAAGTGCGGCGGCTACGACAGTCGTGGTGCCGCACTTAGCGCAGGGCGGCGGTGATGGCTGGAATAGCCGTGTCATGACATGTTGGCTCCCGAATTTTCAGGCGGGAGCACAACCGGTCTCTCTGCCACCGACGCCTGGCACAGGGCCGCTGCCGGTGATAGCCGCATATAAGCATCATTAACGCAGGATGTAAGTCGGCTACCGGTTAGTGCCTTGAGGCACGACTGAGACCGCTTTACTTGTCAAGTCATAACTCCCCAAAATAGGACAGAAGGCTACCCGGGTGGACATCACCAGACCAATAGAGCGATGCCCGAGCCGATCACGATCAGAGAGACCAGCGTCCAGAGCGCATAAGGGAATAAAACGTCCATCGCTCTCGCTCCGCTTTTCCACCGCGCGGTCAGGTGCTGCCTTAATCAAACTGACCCACTACCATTGTCGCCCCGCTAAATGCCGATGTCCCCGTTCGCGGAACACGTTGAAATCCGGCCACTGCCAAATTCAAATCCGGCCAGTGAGGGTTAAACCCGGCCCGTCATCGGGCTCACCACTCGCGTAGTGGTGTATTAATCTTGTTGGCGACTGCTACGTCGTATCATCGACCGCGCTGACGCCGAATGAAGTAGCGGCAAAATGCGCAGAAGGCAGCGGAGCCGATCCGATCCCGGTAGATTGAATTCGCCTCGGGGCCCTTGCGCATCCACCGAAGATGCCCTATGTGCCGTCGATCGAGTTTCGGCCGAACGACTTGGCCTCGCCGCGAATAGCGCGCCTGACTAACGACATTCTCCCAAAATCTCGAATGAGCCGGCTGCGTTAGCGCGCAGCCTATATCCATACGTACCTACAGGAAGGGCTCCCATGAACAAGGGAACCGTGAAGTGGTTTGACAGTCGAAAGGGCTTC
>VAZL01000512.1 GCA_005883445.1 Alphaproteobacteria bacterium
CCTCTCGGTCATCCGCGATCTGACGGAGCAAGACCTCAAGGATCTCGGCGTTCTGCTTGGGCATCGCCGCAGGATTCTGCGCGCGATCGCGGAGCTCGATGGGGTCGCTCGTGCACCGACTGAAACAGCGACCGAACCGGCTTTGCGTGACGAGCCCGAACGCCGTCACCTCACCGTGATGATCTGCGATCTGGTGGGCTCGACCGCCCTGTCGGTCCGCCTCGATCCGGAGGACATGGGCGCCGTGATCGATGCCTATCACGCCGCCTGCGCCCGCATTACGCGAACTTATGACGGCTTCCTCGCCGAGTTCCGGGGCGACGGGATATTGGCTTATTTCGGTTATCCAATCGCGCACGAAGACGATGCCGAGCGAACCGTGCGGGCAGGGCTCGATATCATTGCCGCGGTTGCGCGACTCGAGACGCGCGCCGCGGAACCGCTCGCGGTTCGTATCGGCATCGCGACCGGCTTGGTGGTGATCGGCGACCTCAGCCGCGAGGGTGCGTTGCGGGAGCATGCTGTCGTGGGGGAGACGCCGAACCTTGCAGCCCGCCTTCAGGCCTTGGCCGAGCCCGGGACGATCGCCGTCGCCGCCTCCACGCGCCGGCTGCTCGGCGATCTGTTCCGTTTGCGTGACCTCGGCCGGCACGAGGTCAAGGGTATTGCCGAGCCGGTCGCGGCGTGGGCGGTGGAGGGCGTGTCCGATTCCGAGAGCCGCTTCGAGGCGGTCCGCACGGCGGATCTGACCGATCTCATCGGCCGCGAGGACGAGCTCGACTTCCTGCTGGAGCGTCAACGTCCGGCCTGGAAGGGCGAAGGGCAGATCGTGCTGATCTCGGGCGAGCCGGGGATCGGCAAGTCCCGCCTTGCGGCAGCTCTCGCCGAGCGCATCGCCGGCGAGCCGCACACGCGCTTGCGTTACCAATGCTCGCCCTACCATACCAACAGCGCGCTTCGTCCGTTCATCGCCCAGTTGGAGCGAGCAGCGGGGTTCAAGGCAGACGATACGTCCGCGCAACGCCTTGACAAGCTGGAAGCGGTCCTCGCCATGGGCGCATCGCAGGTCCAAGCCGTAGCGCCGCTTTTTGCGGCGCTGCTGGCGATCCCGTTCGGCGAGCGGTATCCGACGCTGTCGCTCAGCCCCACGCAGCATCGCCGCCGCACGCTCGCGGCACTGCTCGATCAATTCGAGGGTCTCGCCCGCCGGCAACCGATCTTGCTCTCGTTCGAGGATGCGCAATGGGCGGATGCCACCTCGCTCGAGCTCCTCGATCTGACGGTCGAGCGGGTGCGTCAACTGCCGGTCCTGGCACTGTTCACGTTCCGACCGGAGTTCGAGCCGCCCTGGGCTGGTCTCCCCAACGTCGGCACCTTGACGCTCGGTCGCCTCGACCGCAACGACGTTGAAAACATGGTCGCGCGGGTGACCGGGGGGCGCGTGCTGCCCGCCGAAGTGATGAAACAGATCGTCGCCAAGACCGATGGGAACCCGCTGTTCGTCGAGGAACTCACCAAGGCGGTCCTGGAAGCGGGCATCCTGGTCGAGAACCACCACGGTTATCGGCTCGACGCGCCGCTGCCGCCGCTCGCCATTCCTGAAACGCTGCAAGACTCTTTGATGGCGCGGCTCGACCGCCGGGCGCCGGTGCGGGAGATCGCGCAAATCGGCGCCGCCATCGGGCGCGAGTTCTCCTATTC
>VAZL01000513.1 GCA_005883445.1 Alphaproteobacteria bacterium
GCATGGACTCGCTCAACTCGAGCAGGCGGAGCTGGTGTTCCGCCGGGGCGAGCCGCCGGACGCCGTCTACAGCTTCAAGCACGTGCTGGTGCGGGATGCGGCCTATGAGAGCCTGCTCAGGAGCCGCCGGCAGCAATTGCACGGCCAGATTGCGCGCGCACTCGAGCAGAGCTTTGCCGACATCGTGGCGAGCCAGCCGGAAATCGTGGCACACCACTTCACGGAAGCCGGCCTTGTTGAACCCGCCATCGATTACTGGCTCAAAGCTGGACAGCAGGCAGCCCGACGCTCGGCCAACGCCGAGGCACTGAACCACTTTGCTCGTGGTTTGGACCTCCTTCCCAAAATCGACGACCCGATGCTACGCAACAAGTCGGAGTTGCTGCTTCAAACGTCGCTCGGCCACTCCCTCCGGTCGATTAAGGGCTGGAGCATTGACAGTGTGAGGCATGCCTATACGCGAGCACTCCAGCTGTGCAAAGAGAGCGGGTTTGACGAACATACCTTGCCTGCGGTGTTTGGGTTGTGGACCTGGAATTTCCTTCGTGCAGCGCTGGGTGAAGCTCAAACCCTTGCCGAACATTTGGTGAATACAGCCGACACTGCAGATGACTCAGTTTTCAAGGTTCTTGCCCACGAAGCTCTAGGGTTCACCTTATTTGCACGTGGGACATTTGCCGCTGCCCACGCGGCGCTGGAACGCAGCCTTAGCATGTGTGAAGACGGCAAGGCCGCGGCGTATCTCGACCTGTCAGCGCAAGACCCGCGAGTTCATGTAAGGCTGTACGACGGCATGGCACTCTGGTTTCTCGGCTATCCCGATCAGGCGTTGCGGATTTGCGCTGAGGCCCGCCGTTATGCAGATACATCCCAACATCCGTTCAGCGAGGCAATGGCACGAACAATAAGCCTGCGGGTGCATCAGTTTCGCGGTGAGGCTGCCGTTGTTGCACGCCAGGCTGACGCGGCAATCGCACTCTGTGAAGAGCGTGGGTTCGTGCACTATCTGGCCATGGCGTTGATTTTGCGCGGATGGGCAAGTGCCCAGCAAGGCGAGTTTGAGAAAGGCATCGCCGAGATTCAGGCAGGTTTGGAAAAAGAACGGGCCACCGACGCCTTGTTGTTCGAGTCGTATACTCTGGGGTTACTGGCGGATGCATGCATAAAGAATGAACGTTACGAGCAAGCGTTCGACTTTTTGGACCAGGCGCAATTGAGACTCGATCAAGAGAACTCAGAACGCTATTACGCGGCTGAAATATATCGTTTGCTTGGAGAAGCATACCTGCGATCACGTCAAGATCTGGATCAGGCAGAGCGTTATTTGTGTAAGGGCCTTACGGTCGCGCGCGAACAGAAAGCCAAATCCCTCGAACTTAAACTTTGCATGAGCATTTATGACCTGTACGAGCTGAGACACCACGCCGACACGTATCGCCCGCAACTCGGCGAGATCTACGGATCTTTTAGCGAGGGTTTCGACACCACGGATCTAGTCAGAGCCAAAGCAAGGCTGAAAGATGCTTGATTGGGATAAGGCATTCGACCGGGGCGTTTGACACTTGTGCAGACCTCGGACCGGCCGTTATCTACCGGTGAATGATCCTTTCCATTGACCGTATACGCAACATTTGGCCGCGTTCCGCCAGGGCCTGAAACAATCCGGTTACGTCGAGGGTCAGAATGTAGCCGATATTGAAAATTGAATCGAAATCGCGCGCTGTTCGTTAATAGGGGTGGGTAATGATGGCCCCAACTCAAGGGGCAAGACAATGCGCCACGTCGCCACCGCGGCCGACCGAATTGATTACTGGATACGTCGGCATATCGTTGCCTGTGCCACTCCAAGCAACGCGCCCGCTGCCGACCTACACGTTGGACTGGCCGCTATTGGGCGCTCGTTGAGGGACCAGTACGACGCGCTTGCAGCGCCTGTCCCGCCGTCTCTGGCGGCACTCATCAAACAGCTCGAAGCGCAGTCATTTCTCCCGCGCTGACTTCCTCGATCTGGGGCCGCAGGCCCGGCAAAGAGCAACGGACAAGGTCGGCGCCTAGCGCAATGACCGCTATTGGCACAAAGCGGACAAAGCGGGATGTCTTCCTATTTGTCCGCTTTCGGGAGCGAAGCGGACATGGGCCGCCGCATCCTTCCGGTCATCTTCGCCGCTTTCTGACCCCAAACCGGGACATAGGCCGGATCGAAGTCCCGCAGCGCAAATAGTCACCTGCCGTACCGCGCTGTGCTATCCTTAAAATCGAAGGCACAGGGGGTTGCTGCCGTGTGGCACATCCTCCACGCAATGTCTGCCTCGATACGACGAAGAACCGCATGACGCGGACTTGCTTCACATTGCTGTCAGTTCTTGGCCTCGTCTTCGCGAGCGGAGAGGCGTGGGCACAGGCTTGGCCGACCAGACCAGTCCGAGCGATTGTCGCCTTTTCCGCCGGGGGCATCGTCGACGTTATGGCGCGTGTGGTCTGCGATCAGCTCTCGACACAGTTCCGTCAGCCGGTGGTAGTTGAAAACCGCGCCGGTGCGGGAACAGCGATCGCCGCCGCCTTTGTCGCCAAGTCGGACCCTGATGGATATACCGTCTTAGTAAACTCCTCTGCGCACACGATCAGCCCCTTGTTGCAACCGAACCCGACGTTCGATCCTGGTCGGGATTTTTCGGCGGTCATCCCATTTGGCAATTCGCCAAACGTGCTGGTCGTTTCACCGTCTCGGGGCTTTAAAACTGTTGGTGACCTTCTTGCCGCCGCCAGAGCCAAGCCGGGCTCGCTCAATTTTGCCTCGGCCGGCGTCGGGAGCGGAGTCCATATGAGCGCGGAACGTTTCTTGGCCAGTGCGGGAATCGTGGCCGTTCATGTGCCCTTTAAAGGGAGCCCGGAAGCGATCAGCGAACTTATGGCCGGGCGGGTTGACTTCTATTTTAGCCCCGTCGGACTTGTTGCTGCACATATACGCGAGGGGAAGCTGCTTGCGCTCGCGGTGAACAGCCCGAAACGTGCCGTCATCCTGCCGGAGGTGCCTACGCTGGCGGAGGCCGGCGTTGCCGACGCTGAGTACCCGCTTTGGTACGGGCTATTTGTTCCTGCCAGGACGCCTCGCCATGTCGTCGAGACGCTTCATCGCGAAACATTAAAAGCCCTCAAGACACCGAACGTGGAGGACAAGCTTGCGACGCTTAGCTTGGAACCGATGGTCATGACCCCGGCGAAGTTCGATGCGCATGTCGAAGCCGAGATTCGCATCAACGCGGCCATCATCAACGCGGCCGGAATCAAATAAGCCAAAAGTTCACGGCCGCTTTCGTGACGGGCACTGATCGATCAAACGGCGATTGACCCACTCAAGGAAGAAGGAACATGAGCTATCAGACCATCGAAGTACACAATTCCACCCCGCACATCGGCGCAGAAATCCGTGGCGTCGACTTGTCCAATCCGCTCGGGAACCAGCAATTCCAGGAGGTGCATGACGCGCTCACGGACCGCCTGGTGATCTTCTTCCGCGACCAGAAGCTGAGCGTCGAACAACACAAAGACTTCGGTCGCCGCTTCGGCAAGCTGCACATGCACCCTGCGTCGCCGAACCTGATTGCCGATCACCCTGAGGTTCTCATTATCAAGGCGGACGACAAGGCCAAGTACATTGCCGGCGAGGACTGGCACTCTGACGTATCGTGCGACCCCGAGCCGCCGATGGGCTCGATCCTCTATCTTACCGAAGTGCCCCCCGACGGCGGTGGCGACACCATGTTCGCCAACATGTATCTCGCTTACGAAACGCTGTCGCAGCCGATCCGCAAGCTGATCGATGGGCTCACAGCGGTCCACGATGGCGAGAAGCATTATCGTGGCCGCTACGGTAATGACGACCGCGGAAAGGTCTATCCGCGTGCCGAGCATCCGATTGTTCGGACCCATCCCGAGACAGGTAAGAAATGCCTGTTCGTGAATCGCTTCTTCACCACGCATATCGTCGGTCTGAGCAAGAGCGAAAGCGACGCGATTCTGGAAATGCTCTATCGGCACATTGAGACCCCCGAGTTGAGCATGCGCTTCAAGTGGACGCCGAACGCGGTTGCATTTTGGGACAACCGCTGCACGCAACACCATGCGTTGTGGGACTATTATCCCCACAGGCGCTACGGCCATCGCGTCACGGTGTGTGGGCAGAAGCCGTACTGATTAGTTGCTTTGCCGAGGTCATCTTGCCCTTGTCCGGTTGAGGCTATTTCCGGTTTTGGCAGTCAGCGACGAACTGCATTTCGATGGCACGGTCGCTTTCGGAGCGAAGCGGACATTAACTTCGGCTGGTCACGCAACCGGAATTTATGGGTGCACGCCAAAGTTCAGCGTGTAGCTGCGCCAGGGTGTACTTGGCTTGCCTCGAGCGATTTGGGCTCTTGGCATACCGGCGATGTGGTGCCGCCGGCCGTTAGGGTGCGTGTGGCGTTTGCGCCATAATACCGGGGAAGAATGCTCAATCATGCCCCGCTGCGACAGTAGAACCTGCGCGCATCGGGGCTCTCCTCGTCCAGGGGTGCGCAGTACTGAGACACCGTAACGCGCCCGTCTGCTCCCGCTCCGGTTTGAGCGACCGAGCAGTTCGTCCCGGTCAGCGCAAGCGCGCCCGCCAGTCCGACTGTCATGGCATAGCGTCTCGCTATCGTTTTCATGGTCGCACCTCGTGCTCGCGTGTCTTCGAGGTTGCGCGGCCGGCCCGCGGGCCGGCCGCCTAGGAGCGGCTCGCTGCGAATTCCCGACGCCTTCGCAGCTGCCTGATTTGACCTTACCAGCCGTCAGTCCTGTACCAATCGCTCAGGGGGTAGCCCTGATACGTGCCGTCATAGCCTTGTCCCGGTTGCCCCACGTCGCGGCGATCACCGGGGGCTGCCGCGGCGGACTGGGTGGCCGCAATGAGGGCGGCCAGAGCCAGCGCGGTGATGAGCAACTTCATGGTTGGTTCCATCCTGTGACGGACGGACCACCGTCCGTCGGTTCGTGCAGCGGCGCATGGGCCGATCGGCCGGCGCCTGCGTAAGCGAGCATCTCACCGGCGGTGCCGCGGCGCTGTGATGCAGGTCACACTCTCACGACGATTCAGAACGTTTCAGGTCTACCCCAAGGACATGGCTGGCCACCTTCCCAAGATAGCGGGCCGTTATCGGCCGCGCGCTTCTCGCGCGTCGGGCGCTAAGGAGAGGGAATGGATTATGAATCGGCAAGAACAGATCGAGGTAGCTGTCGTTCTATTTTCCGCAATACTCTGTCTAACGGGGTCCTTCTGGAAAGCCATTCTAGTCGGCGTATTCGTTTTGGTTGCATGCCTACTCGGATTTGGTCGGCGTTGGCTATTGGGGGGCTCATTCGCGATCGCAATCGTAGCTATTGCGGTCGTGCTCGGCGTTCCGAGCCGTGATCAATGGCTTGAGTTGTGGCAGGACGCCCGACGAGCATTTTCCGTTTGGCTCCCGGGCTATTAACGATCGAGGGCCGCCAAGGTGAGAACCGCGGCCAAGCCTCCAGGAAATCTCCAAGAAATCTCCGGGAAAAAATAAGCCAGGCTACAAGCCTTTCATCCCGCTCAATTGCTAGCCAATCCCCAACTCCCGCGGCAAGCCGAGGTTGGCGTGAAGCCGAGGTTGGCGTGGCTGGGGCGACACTCTCGGAAACCCGTCCGGTTTCGTTGGAAGTCTGCAATACCTGCAAAACAGCTCGAATTCGGCAGAGAGATCGTTCCAGGCGCAAGACGGATCGGGGTCGTAGACGACGTGACCGACCCTAAAGCTCATCCTCGGCGGAAAGAGAGTAAACGGTCAGCTCGGAGGGGTCCGCTCCAGGGCAAACCGGCACTGCGCGCGGACGAGGTGATGGATTGAAACGGCGCGACTTCATCACAATGCTCGGCGGCGCTGTGCTGTGGCCGAGCGCGGCGCGCGCGAAGCAGTCGGTCATGGCGTTGGTCGGCCTGCTCAGCAGCGCTCAGCTAGATGATCGACAGGTCCGCGCCATTCGGCAGGGCCTCAGGGATGCCGGCTATATCGAAGGGCGCAATCTCGCAATCAAATATCGCTCGGCCGATTCGCGCTTCGACCGCTTGCCGGCATTGGCCGCCGATCTGGTGTCCGACCGCGTAGACGCGATCGTTGCCCTCTCCCCGTCGGCTGCGGTGGCTGCCAAAGCTGCAACCACAACCATTCCGATCGTTTTCGCGACCGGCGCAGATCCGGTCGATCTCGGTCTCGTTTCGAGTCTCAACCGTCCCGGCGGCAATGTCACGGGCGTGACGTTTATTGTCAACACACTCGGGGCAAAACGGTTGGGAGTGCTGCGCGAACTGGTCCCGAGCGCCAATGTTATCGGCTCGCTCACCAACCCGGGGAACCCCACTTCTGAATCGCAGATTAGAGATGTGCAGACCGCAGCGCACGCATCCGGCATCGAGCCCGTTATCTTGCCTGCCGGCTGCGAGCGCAATATCGAGGCGGCGTTCGCGAGCTTCGTCCGACGGGGCACGAACGCCGTGATCGTTGGTGCCGATTCATTGTTTGTGAGTCGGCGCGGTCAACTCGTCGGGCTGGCGGCGCGTCATGCGATGCCCGCAATCTACTTTTTGCGCGAGTTTGCCGACATTGGTGGACTGGTGAGCTATGGGCCCAGCCAAACGGAAGCCTATCGCCTTGCTGGCGGCTACGCCGCGCGGATTCTCACAGGCGAGAAGCCTGCCGATCTACCAGTCACGCAGTCGACCACGTTCGAGTTGAGACGATCGAATGATTGAGAATTGCTACGCTGGGTGAGTCCGTTCCTGGCAATTACGAGGGCACCAATGCGGGAGAAAAACCCGAGGTCCGGCATGAGACGCCGTGAGTTCATCGCGCTGTTGAGCAGCGCAGCAGTCACATGGCCCTTCGCGACACGTGCGGAGCAGTCGCCAGTGCCGGTCATAGGATTGCTGGGCTCCGATGCTGCGCCGGCGCAGAGCGAGTGGACTGCCGCGTTCCTCCAACGGCTACGGGAGCTTGGGTGGAGCGAGGGCCGCAATATCATTATCGACTATCGCTGGGGCGAGGGACACAGCGAGCGGTTCAGCGAAATCGCAGCCGAATTCGTCCAGCGCAATGTCACTCTCATTCTCACACACAACACCCCGCCGACGCTCGCAGCAAAGCAGGCGACATCGACG
>VAZL01000674.1 GCA_005883445.1 Alphaproteobacteria bacterium
ATCGTTCATTGCACCGACCCGCAGGGCGCCATATTCGGCCTGCTGGACAGGCGCAAGCGCAACGCCATCGGATATTTTATTTCGAGCGCATCGCGCGATCCCTCGGACGAGCGGGGCTGCCGAGGGTCTTGCTAAACGAGAACTCCCGGTTATTCGCTATCGCCGGTTGCATCATCGCCATTTGACAGCCGTTGCCCAGCCGGGGCCGCGCGCTCGTCAGTCGGAAGCCCCCGATTTGGCGCCGCGGCCGATCGCAAATTGACCGACCGGGCCCTCCACGTGAAACTCGATCCCGGTCATCTTCGCGAACAGATCGATGTTCGTGATCCCGATCGCACATCCGCCGAGCCTCATGTCGGTGGCCATAAGGTAGAATGTTTGAATTAATACGCCGACGTCCTTCAAAATGAGCGAATAGGCGATCGAGCTGTACTTCCATGAAATCCGGCCAAAGCGCGCCGCGATCGTGATCAAGATCTGGGGCGCAGCGGTCGAACCCATTGCATATCCGGCTCCCATCAATTGCGCTTCGAGTTCATGCATGGGAACGCGGATCGGCGCCAACGCGTGAGCGCCGGCGTCGTAATGATAGAAGCCTCGCGCAAGTCCCTCGCATGTGTCGACCGCCAAATAGAGCTCGAGCTCGTAGCCGGCGCCCGCCGACGGATACGGCCTGACGGCGTTACCGCCGTCGTCGAGGTCGAGCTCGGCGTTCGATATCGATACGACGCGCGCGGCGCCGCCGAGGAATTGCGAAAGTTCGGCGAGCGTGATCGGTTGCTGGTTATCGAAGCTACGGGTCGAATGACTTTGCCGCAGGAGCTTCGCGACCGGGGAGATTGCCGCCGGATCCGCGGCCGAGAACTTGTGCAGATTGATTTTTTTTCCAGGCCAGCGGGGCCGCACCGCCGGCAGCGGAGAAATGGCGCCGGCATGGGGATAAACTCCGCCCATCGGGTTGGCATGCCGGCCTTCCGTGCTGCGCGTGTGGAACAAAAGATCGTGAAAATCCCAAAGAACGAGATTGTGATCGCCCTCGGCCGGTCGAAGGCCGCTGCCGCCAGCAGCGTCGACCTTGAAAAGGATTTGGCAATCGAGGAGCAGAGCGAGAAGCTCGAGCCCCGGAAAATCGTCCTGCCGACGCAGCTGTTTGATGTGTTGCGGTGTAGACAGCATGGCCAAGACGGCGGCAATCTTCGGATTGCAGATTTTGAACAACGCGCCGGCGCGCGGCGATTCGAGGATCATCTCGTTACCGCGCCGTCGCATATATGCGAAGCGAGATAAGACAACAGCATCCGCGTTGCCGAGCTGTGGCGTACGCGGCCAATAATCAGGCATCTGCGTTTCGATGACGACCTGGTCTTCGCCGATGCGCGAGCCCCCGAGGCGGTACTCCAATAAACCGCGCCTCGCCAATCGCCGGACCAGTAGATCGATCTCTTTGTCGATGTTGCGCCTGTTGGACGCGAACGCGGCGAGCGGCAGGCCTATGCGCAGGTTTTGCGCGCGATGCGCGGCGCCCGCGCTGAATCGTCCCAAGCCGACCGAATAACCCTCGAAGCAAACGGCGATTTCTCCCTCCGCCTGCGTTTCGAGCGTGACGTTGCTGCGGAGCCGGGCGGAAACATTTGCTGGCGCAGCTCCTCGCACTCTCTTTGGTCCGGAAGCGCGCAAGCGGGGTCCTTCAGGTGTGGGGGTGGATCGGGTTGAACTCGTTTTCCTTGAGCGGCCTGTCGCGCAATCCGAGCTTTATCGGCACATCGTAAAGCCGGCCACGCCCGAAGCGGCGATAGAAATGCCGCAATCCGGGAACGATGACTCTGACGACCGGCACCTCAATGTCCGGACGAGTCTGATCGAGGACGAGGAAGTCCAGGCCGGCTTGCTTAGCGAGGCGCACGCAGGCGCTCACCTGCTCGCTCGTGTCGGGATAATCTTTGAGGCGCAATGGGGTGACGACGTCGAGGCTCGATTTCTCCCCGGTCCCGCCGCCCATGAGACCCAGGGACAGAAATTGGTTGAGCTCCGTCAGCGCACGCAACAAGGCGATTTTTGTATCGAAGTGCGCGCCGGATCCGAATTCGATATTTTCCCGCCCGTTTTGCATCCAGTGCGTTACCGCCACAAAGGTCGGAACCCCGAGATCGCTGGTGACATCGAGCACCCAAAGCTTGCGACCGCTTTCGGCCAGCTGCCTTTGCAGATCGCGGACGTAGGAGTCATCAAACGGGCTGAGGTCTAATTGCGGCCGTTGCAATCGATTGTACCACCAAATCGCGTATGCATCCCTTTCCACCAGCTCGAGGAATCCCTGGACGATGGCTTCCTCGAGGGTATTGCCGGCCGCGCAGCCGTTGGAATCCGCTGCAAAGTTGGCGGGACCCTTGTAAAAGAAATACAACAGGCTGGTCGGAAGATGTTTGAAGCGCCTGTCGCGCAAGGACCAGACCGGTGACCACTCCATCTCGGCCGATCGATCGAATAACGCCGGGATCGCATCAAAATCGTCCGAGCCGGGCGTCGGCATCCGGCTTCGCCGCAACTGCGCGTTGCTGAACAGCAGGACTTTGTTTGGGGCGATGGCCTGGCCTGCCGGGAAATCGGCAAAGCGCCGCTTTGCTCTGATCTCGTCGCCCTGGAAAATCCCGGAATAGCGCTCGATCGCCTCCATGAGCGCGCTGGCTTCGCCCTGTTCGGAAGTGCTGCCCTTGCCGAAACTGCCGCTGCTCAACCCCATCCTGAGCTCATTGACCGACTCGGACGGTCCTGAAAAATTGTGCGCGGCATGGTAGTTGGTGTTCAAGGGCAAATCGGCTTGAATGCGCTCGAGACGCGAGACAACGCCGGTGAGCGGGCTCACGTGCCTGCGAAAACGCGCAACCGTGGCCGACGGCGAAACGCTGCGGTACCCGCCGCTCGTCATGACCAGCTTGTTGCCCGCGCCAAGCTCGATCGGCGCTGGCTCGCGGCGGGGATCACGCAGCTTCTCGCGGCCGCAGCTCGGACATTGCGGACGGAGCGCCACATTGTGCTTCACGATGGTCGAGCCCAGCAGGTCGAGGCTGATGATGTGATCGCTCAATTGAGTGCGAAAACCGGTGGCGATCGCTTTGGCGATCTCGACGGCCGCAAGCTGGATGGCGCTCTGTCCGAACGTGTTCCGAGCCAATGGCGAAACGGCGACGCAGCGGGCCTGTCTGCGGTCCAGGAGCGCCTTGACCTCTCGGTTCCTTTTCATCCGCTCGGCAAGACACATCCAACAGGCGCTTTCGCCTGGGCGGAAGACCGGCCCCACCAGCGGGAAAATGCCGGAAGGTTGGACGAGCACCCAGGGAGTGCGGTCCGACAAATGCCGCCCATTCAAT
>VAZL01000675.1 GCA_005883445.1 Alphaproteobacteria bacterium
CTGATCTGGTACGCAAGGAGGCCTGCGCGGACGTGGCACGGGCGATCGATCTTGGTGCGGCAATCAGGCTCGGGGTATCGGAGGCCAATGCCGGCGGCCGCGGCCGCGCTGCCATCCTCGCCGATGCTTGCGAGGCGCTGATCGGCGCAGTGTTCATCGATGGCGGATATCCCGCCGCCGCCGCCCTCGTCGAGCGGCTGTGGAGCGAACGCATGCGTACGCCGGCGCGGCCGCTGCGCGATTCGAAGACCGTGCTGCAAGAATGGGCGCAGGCGCGCGGGCTGCCGACTCCGGCCTATCGTGAGGTCGAGCGCAAGGGTCCCGACCATGATCCGGAATTCCGCGTCACCGTCGAGCTCCCGCATCTGGCGCCCGCTGAGGGGCTTGGCCGCTCGAAGCGCGCCGCCGAGCAGGCCGCCGCAGCCGCAATGCTGACCCGCGCCGGCGTCAAATCCGACCGCCTCGATGGCTGACGCGAAAGGCTCTCGCCGCTCTCCCGTTTCCTCGCGGGAGCGCGAGAGTGGCGACGGCATTCCCGGGGAGGGAAAAAAAGAACGCACGCGCTGCGGATTCGTTGCGTTGATCGGCGCACCCAATGTCGGCAAATCGACGCTGGTCAATGCGCTCGTCGGAACCAAGGTCGCGATCGTATCCCACAAGGCGCAAACGACGCGCACGTTGTTGCGCGGCATCGCGATCGTGGATGGCTCGCAACTTGTGTTTATCGATACGCCAGGCATCTTTGCGCCCAAGCGTCGGCTCGACCGTGCGATGGTAACGACGGCATGGATGGGCGTGGAGGATGCCGATATCGCGGCCGTGCTGATCGACGCGAAGCGCGGCCTCGACGAGGAGGCGGGTGCGATCCTCGAGCGGCTCGCCGAGATCGGCCGGACCAAAATCCTGCTCATCAACAAGATCGATCTCGTCGCGAAACCCGCGCTGCTGGCAATTGCCAAGACGGCGAGCGAGCGTGCGGCGTTCGCCGCGACTTTCATGATCTCCGCGCTCACGGGCGACGGCGTCGGGGCATTATGCTGCGGATCAGCTTACCGACGCGCCGCTGCGCCAACTGGCGGCGGAGATCACGCGCGAGAAGCTCTATTTGCGGCTGCATCAGGAGCTGCCATATCAGTCCACGGTCGAGACCGATGTCTGGAACGAACTCAAGGATGGCTCGATCCGAATCGAGCAGACGATCTATGTCGAGCGCGAGAGCCAGCGTAAAATCGTGCTCGGCAGGGGCGGCCAGACCATCAAGGCGATCGGCGCCGATGCACGGCGCGAGATCGCAGACATGATCGAGGCTCCCGTGCACCTTTTTCTGTTCGTCAAGGTGCGCGAGCGCTGGGGCGAGGACCCGGAACGCTACCGCGAGATGGGTCTTAGGTTCCCCGAGGACTAGGCGATGCAGTGGACCGATGAAGGCATCGTGCTCGGCAGCAAGCGTCATGGCGAGGCCAACGCCATCCTTGAGGTGATGAGCCGCGCGCATGGGCGCCATCTCGGGTTGGTGCGAGGAGGTGCGAGTTCGCGGCTGCGCCCCGTGCTGCAGCCGGGTAACCGCATCAGCTGCACCTGGCGGGCGCGGCTCGACGAGCACCTCGGTCACTATACGGTCGAGGCTCTCGATGCGCGCGCGGCTGCGCTTCTGCCGATTCCGCATGCGCTTTATGGGATGACGCATCTTGCCGCGCTCTGCCGGCTGCTGCCCGAGCGCGACCCGCATCCGCAAATCCATGCCGCACTCGAGCACGTGCTCGACGCGCTCATCGATGCGCGCCGGGCCGCACTTGGCATGGTCCGCTTCGAGTTGCAGCTGCTGGCGGAGCTGGGCTTTGGACTGGATCTTTCGAGCTGTGCGGTGAGCGGAGCAGAAACCGACCTCGTCTACGTCTCGCCGAAATCGGGACGTGCTGTATCGCGGCAAGCGGGCGAACCGTGGCGGGAGAAGCTGCTGGCCTTACCGGCGTTCCTGCGCGACGCGTCTGCGGATGCTCCTTCGCCGCAGGACATCAGCGACGGCTTTGCGTTGACCGGCTTCTTCCTGGCCCGTCATGTGCTGGAGCCGCGCAACAGCAGGCTTGCCGACGCACGCGCAAGCTTCATTGCCGCGGTTCTCCGCGACACCCGCCCGGCAGTTGTCGTCGGCTGAGTCGAGCGGGCCGAGGGTGTGCCCGGCCCGCCCTTCGGGGTCAGTACCACCAGCGATGATGCCTATGGTGCCGCCACCACCAGTGCCGGTAGCGATACGGGCGCCAGTGCGCCTGATCGACTGCCCGGCCGAACTCGGCAGCGGCTGCTATGGCGGCGCCTTGCCCCGGCGCCGCCAAGCTCGACGACACGCCGACCAGGCCGAGGCCCAAGCTCACCAACGCAGCAACGAAGATTGCACGCATTTTCATTCTCCTTGCTTCCTCGAGAAGGCGCTGACGCAGCGCCTCCCATGCTCTGGCGTTTGGCGAGCGTAAGCGGCGACCGAGATTCGGCCGGCGACGCCGCGCATTCATCCGTCGATCGGCTTGCGGCCAAATCGCCCCGTACCGCAACGACAGACGCCATTGGCTGAAAATCTACGCTCTGCAATCAGAACAGCGCGTGGCTGGCGCATTCATCGCTTGTTCATGGCGCGATGCGGCATTAATTCTTGTCCATGGGCAAACAACTGATTCCCCCCCGCGATGGCGAGGTCGAAGAGATCGCGCTGCGCGAGGCGCTGGAGGAGCGCTATCTCCAGTACGCGCTCTCCACGATCACCGGTCGCGCATTACCGGATGCGCGCGACGGCCTCAAGCCGGTTCACCGGCGGCTCTTGTACGCGATGCAGCAACTGCATCTCGATCCCGGTGCTGCGTTCAAGAAGTGCGCACGGGTGGTCGGCGACGTCATCGGCAAGTTCCACCCGCATGGCGACCAGGCGGTGTACGACGCGCTCGTGCGCCTCGCCCAGGATTTTGCCCAGCGCTATCCGTTGGTCGATGGACAGGGGAACTTCGGCAATGTCGATGGCGATAACCCCGCTGCGATGCGCTACACGGAGGCGCGGCTAACGCAAGTCGCGCACCTCCTGCTCGACGGCATCGAGGAGGACGCGATCGATTTTCGGCCGACCTACGACGGCTCGGAGAAAGAGCCGGTGGTGCTGCCGGGCGCGTTCCCAAATCTTCTGGCCAACGGCTCGCAGGGCATTGCGGTCGGCATGGCCACAGCGATCCCGCCCCACAACGCCGCCGAAATCTGCGACGCGGCACTCCACCTTATCGACACCCCGAATGCCCGCAGCCGCACGCTGTTGAAATACGTGCCAGGCCCCGATTTTCCGACCGGCGGGCTCATCGTCGATTCGCGCGAGGAGATTGCGGAAGCCTACGTCACCGGCCGCGGCTCCTTCCGCGTGCGGGCGCGCTGGCACAAGGAAGAGACCGGGCGCGGCACCTACGTCATCGTGGTCACGGAAATCCCGTGGCAGGTGCAGAAGNNGCCATTAGTTGCCGACGTGCGCGATGAATCGGCTGAAGACATCCGCCTGGTGATCGAGCCGCGCACGCGTACGGTCGACGCCGAGCTGCTGATGGAATCTCTGTTCAAGCTCAGCGAGCTCGAGAGCCGCATTCCTCTCAACATGAACGTGTTGGTGCGCGGGCGTATCCCCAAGGTCGTCGGCCTTGCGGAGGTGCTCACTGAATGGCTTGCGCACCGCCGCGAGGTGCTGCTGCGGCGATCGAGATTCCGCCTGGGGCAAATTGAGCATCGACTGCAAGTGCTCGGCGGATACCTCGTCGCCTATCT
>VAZL01000514.1 GCA_005883445.1 Alphaproteobacteria bacterium
CATCGGCCGCAAGCTGCCCATGGACAAGATCAGGGAAGGCTTTGCCGGCTGCGCGGCGTGACGGTGCCTCGCGTGTCCCGGCCAAGCGAGTGCGGAGCGCGAGCGAAGAGCCGGGACCCAGGGCCACGCGACGGGTCCTTGTTCCAATTGACATGGCGCTTCGCGATTCTTGCGCTGGGTCCCGGTTCTCGTTCCGCTCGCGCAAAAGCGCTCGCCGCACTCGCCCGGGACACGAGTGAGATGCTGCCAAGATGACCGATAGCCGCGCCAACACCCCGTCCGTCGTCGAGCGCACGCGGCTGGTCAAGACCGGCGCGCCGGTGGTGGCCGCGCATTTTCTCAGGGAAACCGCGGCCTTCGTGCTCGGCGAGGGAGCGATCGTCTTGGTGCCGCGCGCGGGCGAGGCGCGCAACGTCTCCGTGCACGACGGCGCCATCCTCGCCTCGGCCGCTGATGCGAAGCGTATCGTGACCGGCGGCGACGACGGCAAGGTGGTGGCGACCGACGCCGAGGGGGAAAGCACCATTCTCGCCGCCGGTGCCAAGCAGCGCTGGATCGACCACGTGGCGGTGGGCCCCGCCGGCGCGCTCGCGTGGTCGGCGGGTAGAGAGGCGTGCGTGCGCACCGCCAAGGGCTCGGAGCGCACGCTCGAGGTGCCGTCGACCGTCGGGGGGCTGGCCTTCGCCCCGAAAGGCCTGCGTCTCGCCGTCGCCCACTACAACGGCCTCACGCTCTGGTTTGCGAACGCGCAGAGCGAGCCGGAGCGATTGCAATGGAAGGGCTCCCATCTCGACGTGGCGGTGAGCCCGGACGGGCGGTTCGTCATCACGTCCATGCAGGAGCCGACGTTGCACGGCTGGCGGCTTGCCGACCGCAAGGACATGCGCATGTCGGGCTACGGCGCGCGCGTGCGCTCGCTCGACTGGAGCGTCGGCGGCAAGTGGCTCGCCACCTCGGGCTCGACCCAACTCATCCTATGGCCGTTCCAAGGCAAGGACGGCCCCATGGGCAAGGCGCCGCGCATTCTCGCGCCGGCGGAGGTGCAGGTCGAGGTCGTCGCCTGCCACCCGAAGCAGGAAGCGGTGGCGGTCGGCTATGCCGACGGGCTCGTTCTGCTGGTGCGCATCGAGGACGGCGCCGAGGTTTTGGCGCGCAAGGGAGCCGGCGCGCCGATTACCGCGCTCGCCTGGAGCGCGACCGGCGCGGCGCTCGCCGTCGGCGCCGAGGACGGCGAGGCCGGCGTCATCGATCTCGGGTGACCGCCGCGTGAAGCGGCTATTTCTTCTGCGCCGCGCCCGCGCCCTTCGGTGCCGGGCGCGCGCCCTGGGAGCTGAGCGCATTGTCGGGCAGCCGGTTCCATGTCTGGCTGCGGCCGAACAGTGAAATGCCGAGGTAGCCGCGCACTTCGAGCTTGTTGCCGTCGGGACTGAGGCGCATCAGCGCGCGATAGACCGAGCCGTCGCGCGGGTCCATGATCGTCCCGTTTTCGTACGAATCTCCGTTGCGGCGCATCCCCTTGATCAACGCCAGGCCCAGCACGGGCGCGCCCTTCTCCGCGCCTTCGCACCGGTCGCAAACCCAATTCTCGTCTTCGCCGGGCTTGAAGAAGATTTTGACGAGGTTGCCTACGTAGACGCCGTTGCGCTCCGTGATCTTGAACCAGCTCTCGGGCTTGCCGGTATTATCGTCGACTTGCTCCCATAAGCCGGCGGCCGTCGGCTCGGCGGCGCGAACGGGCAAGCCCGTCGCGCCCCCGAGAACGAGGGCACCGATGATGATCGATCTTGGCAAGGACGCTCCCATCACAACGCTCCCCATCACTACGCTCCCCATCACAACACTTGCGATCTTGTGCCTGCGATTTTTTTGACCCAATCCAACCCATCGGGGGTGGTCCATGGCATGGCGCGAGACTGTGGTGATTTCGCGGAATTTCGACGCGCGTGGGAACCCGCCGCTGCGTCCGAGAGGATTGGCGAGAGCCACTTTCGCGCGATTGGCCCCAGCCCCCGTGATCATTCCGGTTCGCAAATCCCGCGTCCCGGAACGACCGCGGATCAAGATGTCGCTAGTTCACGAACACGTTGCTGAACTGCCAGGGATCGCTGGTGTCGAGGGTTTCCGGAAACAGCTCGCTGCGGCCGACGAGCGGCGTCCAGTCGGTATAGCACCCGATCACTGGACCGAGATAAGGCCGCTGCAGGTCGAGGCAACGACGGAAATCCATTTCATCCGCCTCGACGATGCCGCGCTCGGGATTCTCCAGCATCCACACCATGCCGGCGAGCACGGCCGACGTCACCTGCAGGCCGGTCGCGTTCTGGTAGGGGGCGAGCCGCCGGGTTTCCTCGATCGAGAGCTGCGAACCATACCAATAGGCGTTCTTGGCGTGGCCGTAGAGCAGCACGCCGAGCTCGTCGATGCCGTCGACGATGTCGTCCTCGGACAGGATGTGCCAGGTCTGCTGCGGCTTCCACTGCGCGCCCGCCAATTCGTGCAGCGACAACACGGCGTCGTCGCAGGGGTGATAGGCGTAGTGGCAGGTCGGCCGGTAGACGACCTTGCCGTTCTCCCGCAGCGTGAAGTAGTCGGCGATCGAGATCGACTCGTTGTGGGTGATCATGAAGCCGTGCTGCGCCCGCGCCGTGGGCGTCCACGAACGCACCCGCGTGCTGGCGCCCGGGCGCGTGAGGTAGATCGCCGCGCCGCATCCGAAGCTGTGGCGTGCCGCCCCCGGCGGCAGCGTCTTTTCGTGCGTGCCCCAGCCGAGCTCCGACGGCTGCAGGCCTTCCGAGAGAAAGCCTTCGACCGACCACGTGTTGACGAACTTTCCGTGCGGCTTGGGATCGCGGGCGCGCTGGGTATCGCGCTCGGCAATGTGGATGCCCTTGACGCCGGTGCGCTGCATCAGGCGTCCCCAGTCCTCGCGCGTCTGCGGCTCGACGAAGTCGAGCTTGAGTTCGCCGGCGATGTCGACCAGCGCCTGCTTCACCATCCAGGAGACCATGCCGGGATTGGCGCCGCAGCAGCTCACGGCGGTGATGCCGCCGGGGCGGCGCCGCCGCAGATCGAGCACGCTCTCCCGCAGCGCGTAATTGGAGCGCTCCGAAATCGATCGCTCGCGGTTGGTGTAGAGGCCCGGCCAGGGCTCGACCACCGTGTCGATGTAGAAAGCGTCGAGGTCCTTGCTGAACTCCATCAGGTCGACCGAGGAGGTATCGACCGAGAGGTTGACGATCATGCCGCGCCCCGGCCCCGTGGTCAGCAGCGGGGTGAGGATGTCGCGATAGTTCTCCTTCGTCAGCGCCCGGTGAATGAACCGGATCTGCCGCTCGTCGAGCAGGCGACGGTCGCTGTCGTCCGGCGCGATGACGACGAACTTCGCGCGGTCGAAGGCGATGTGCCGCTCGATCAGCGGCAGGGTGCCCTTGCCGATGGAGCCGAACCCGATCATCACAATCGGGCCGTCGAAACGGGCATGGAGCGGCCCGCTTTCGGTCGAGGGGGTGGTAGCGTTCACGTCCGTTACTCCTCAGCAAGAGGTGACAGGGATCACGCCGCGCGCGGCGCGACGCTGTTGTCGCTGTCGACGAGGCCCGCAACCAGGGTGGCAAGATCGGGCCGCTGCTCGAGCGGACTTCGGGCGCCGATCAGCCCACGGGCACCGTCGAGTGCGCCGGGCTTGAGCTCGCACCCAAGCAGCCGGTGCCGCTCGTACGGCCCGGGCAGCCACAGCGCGCTGGTCTTCTCGCTGGAGAAGCCAAACCGCGAGTAATAGGGCGCATCCCCGACCAGCAGCACGGCGTCATGGCGGAGACGGGCGGCCTCGCGCAGCGCGTGGTGCATCAGCGTCGAGCCGATGCCGCGCCTGCGGCGGTCGGGCGCGACCGCGAGCGGGCCGAGCAGCAGCGCCCGCCGGTCGGGACCGGCCGACACCCGCCAGAGCCGCACCGTACCGACGATGCGGCGGCCCTCGGCGGCAACCAGCGCCAGTTCCGCTCGACGCCCTTCGCGCAAGCGCTCCGACGCCTTCGTGAACCGGGCCGGCCCGTAGGCGAGGTCGAGCAGCGCGTCACGCGCTGCAGCCTCGGCCGGCCGTTCCTTACGGACGGTAACCATCTCAGATCTCCGTCCGCCCGCTAGATGTGGTACGTCTTCAGCGGCCTGAAGCCGTTGAAGGCCACCGACGAATAGGTCGCGGTGTACGCGCCGGTGCCCTCGATCAGCACCTTGTCGCCGATCTCGAGACTGATCGGCAAGGCATAGGGCTCGCGCTCGTACATCACGTCGGCCGAATCACAGGTCGGCCCCGCCAGCACGCAGGGCGCCAGCTCGTCGCCGTCGTGCGGGGTGCGGATCGGATAACGGATCGATTCGTCCATGGTCTCGGCGAGGCCGCCGAACTTGCCGATGTCGAGGTAGACCCAGCGCACGTCGTCGTTCTCGCTCTTCTTGGAGACGAGCACGACCTCCGCCTCGATGACGCCGGCATTCCCGACCATGCCGCGGCCCGGCTCGATGATCGTCTCCGGGATGCGGTTGCCGAAATGCCGGCGCAAGGCGCGGAAGATCGACGAGCCGTAGGTCTTCACCGTCGGCACGTTCTTGAGATATTTGGTCGGGAATCCGCCCCCGAGATTGACCATGGTCAGGTTGAGGCCGCGCTCGCCGCATTCGCGGAACACGGCCGCCGCCGAGGCGAGCGCCCGGTCCCAGGCATGCGGATTGCGCTGCTGCGAACCGACGTGGAAGGAGACGCCATAGGCTTCGAGGCCGCGGCGATGGGCGTGCTCGAGCACGTCGGCCGCCATGGCCGGCTCGCAGCCGAACTTGCGCGACAACGGCCATTCCGCCCCGACGCAGTCGGAGAGGATGCGGCAAAACACGCGCGCGCCAGGGGCGGCGCGGGCGATCTTGTCCACCTCGGCGGTGCAGTCGACGGCGTAAAGGCGCACGCCGAGCGCATAGGCGCGCGCCACGTCGCGCTCCTTCTTGATGGTGTTGCCGAAGGAGATGCGGTCCGCCGGCGCGCCGGCCGCGAGCACCATCTCGATCTCGGTGACCGAGGCGGCGTCGAAGCTCGACCCGAGTGCGGCGAGGAGCGCCAGCACCTCGGGCGCCGGGTTGGCCTTCACGGCATAGAACACCTTCGTATCCGGCAGCGCCTTGGCGAAGGCCAGATAGTTTTCGCGCACGACGTCGAGATCGACGACGAGGCAGGGGCCGTCCTCGGCCCGCTTACGCAGGAACTGGCGGATGCGCGCGGTCATTGGCGCTCTCCCCACGGCTGCAGGCGGCGAACCGCCCGGTGATGCGGGTTGTGAACTTGATCGCCTGGTGCGCGATGGGGACGCACTGGCGAACGTGGGCTCTCGACCCGCTGTGCTGCCTTGGATTGGAATGGGGAGATCCCACTCCGCACGGCCGGCAATGATGAACAAGCCTCTTCGGTAGCCACGCCGGCGGTGGAAGGCCGGCAGAGACCAAGGAAGCCCGGTCCGTCGTTGCTTTAAGCCGCGTCCCCCGTTGAGCGCGGGGTGTGCCGGTTTCGCCTCCGGCTGCCGGTCAAGTGGATTCGGAGCTCAGACGATCGCAGTACTCAGTCTGCGATCTTGCTCCGGGCGGCTGTCCGGCCTCTTGTCCGGATGCCCACCGACCGACACACGGCCACAGGCACGTGCGAAATTGGGCAATTGCGCACATAAGCGATGTTTACGCGCTTGACAAGAATTTTTTTCGTTCGCGCTCGCCGGTCGCGGCGCGTCGAGGCGCCGGGCGAGCACCGCTGCGGGTGAGAGCGTCGTCAGCCGCGGGTGGTGAACGGCTCGACGCGCCGGGCGTTGCGGATGAACGCGACCATGACGGCGATGCCGCAGGCGAAGAAGATGCCCTGCATGATATGCACGCCGTAAGGCCCCAAATCCAAGTAGCTGGCGACCGCCCAGCCGCCGGCAAAGGCGGCGCCGAAGACCTCGGCGCCGATCAGGATCGCCGCGCTGAAGACGGTCAGCACGTTCTGCCACGCGATCCGGCGATTGCCGTTGGGGTTTTCTCTGCGGCTCATGGCATGGTTCTCGTCGGCGGGCGCAATCTCTGCGAAAGCGCGGGCCGAATCAAGCGTCGGTCACGCCGCGTCGCGTCGCTCCTTGCCGAGGAGGCCGGCCTCCACCAGCGCCGCGCGGATGCGCTCGATCTCGGCGTGAGAGAGCTTGACCAGCGGCGGCCGCACCACCGCCCGCGGCAGCCGGCCGAGCAGCACCAGCGCCTCCTTCATGCGGTTGTGCATGTCGGCCCAGGGATCGGCGTAGAACACGCGCGCCAACGGATAGATGCGGTCGTTGAGGCGGCGCGCCTCGGCCAGATCGTCGACCTTAACCGCGTGGAACAGTTGGGCCTGCAGATCCGCAATCACGCTGCCGCTGCCCGAGAGCAGCCCGTTGCAGCCGAGCACCAGGGAGCTGAGCAGCCACGCGCTGTGGGTGGTGAGCACGTTCACCGGCCGCGGCAGGCTCTGCAGGGTGCGGATATGCATCTCATGCTGGGGCACGTTCCCCGCCCAGTCCTTGATGGCGCGGATGCTCGGCACCTCGTCGACCATCTTGAGGAGCGTGTCGCGCGGGTAGCCCTGCCCGGTGGCGAGCGGATACTGAAACACGATGAGGGGGAGGTCGGTCGCATCCGCGATGCGCTTGAAATGCGCCAGCGCCATCTCCGGCGATTGCCCCAAGGTGAAGGGCGCCGGCGGGAAGATCAGGAGCGCGGAGGCGCCACCGTCCGCCGCCATGCGGGCGATCCTCGCCGCCTCGATGCTGCCGTCCGCCCATACGCCGTTGACCAGCGGCAAACGGTCGCCAATCTCCTCCTGCGCGATGGCGAGCACCCGCCGCTGCTCCTCGAAACTGCAGGAGGCGACCTCGGTCGAATGGGCGTTGATGGTGATGGCGGAGAGCCCCTTGGTTGCCGCCACGTCGCGCAGATGGCCGCGGAAACCCTTCTCGTCGATCGAAAGGTCATCGTTGAAGGGCAGCAGCACGGCCGGGATGACGCCATGGGGGAGGTAGCGGCCGTGACGGGGCATTCTCGACTCCTGATTTCGCCTTCGCCGACCACGATCCTATAGCACGCGGGCGCGGCCGAAGTCCTAGGGGAAGCCGGTGGCGTTGCCTTGATGTTCACCGCGGGCTGGGCGTAACCTGCCGGTGGCAGACAGGCGTGAGGACATTGCCATGGCCCGCTATCGACGCATCTTGAGGCATTTGTGGTTCGTGCTGGCGCTCGCGCCGCTCCCGGCATGGGGCGGACAGGCTTTCATCTACGTCACCAACAGCGCCGGCGACAGCATCCACGTCATCGATCCCGCGACCAACAAGGTGGTGCAGGAGATCAAGGGCATCGAGGCGGCCCATGGGATCGCGCCTTCTCCCGACGGCTCGCGGGTCTATGTCAGCAACGAGGCCGACAGCACGCTCGACGTGTTCGACCGCCAGAGCGGCGCCTTGCTCAAGAAAGTCCCGCTGAGCAACCATCCCAACAACATCGCGGTCACCAAGAATGGCGATCGCATCTTGGTCGGCATCGCGCGCGGCCCCGGCGCCGTCGACGTCATCGACGCCAAGACGCTGACGCGGACCAAGAGCATCCTGGTGAACGGACGGCTGCACAACATCTACGTGACGCCCGACGGCAAGCACCTGATCACCGGCTCGATCCCGGGCAAGCTTTTGACCGTCATCGATCTCGAGCGCGAGGTTCCCATATGGGAGCTGCCGTTCGACCTCGGGGTGCGCCCGATGACGATCGAAGCCGGCCCCGACGGCTCGACCAAGCGCATCTTCGTGCAGCTCTCGGACACCAATGGATTCGCTGTGGTGGATTTCGCCGCGCGCAAGGAGGTGGCGAGGATCAAACTGCCCGCGACGACCGCGGAATTCGAAACCGACGCCGGACGTGCCACCGCGCCCTCGCACGGCATCGGCGTCGCGCCGGACGGCAAGACGCTGTGGGTCACCAGCATCCCCAACAACGCGGTGTTCGTCTATTCGCTCGCCGACCTCAAGCTCATCGGCGAGGTCGCGCTGCCCGCGCTCAAGCTCCCCGGGCACGACGCGATCGCGTCGGTGCCGAACTGGGTGACGTTCACGCCCGACAGCAAGACCATCTATGTTTCGAATGCCGGCATGCGCTCGGTCACGGCGATCGATACCGCGAGCATGACCGTGAAGGCGGTGATTCCGGTCGGCGAAGTGCCGAAACGGATCAACACGCTGGTGACGAATTAGGGCGCCTTCGCGCCGTTGACGAACGCGACCAGCGTGTTCCAGTCGCTGTCATTCTTCGACTCGAACTGGCGGCCGCCGGAATGGTATCTGCCACCCCTAATCCGGCTCCATGACGCCAGGTTCCTTGTTTCATCCGGCCGTTGCCGCGTGGTTTGAGCGCAGCTTTGCCGCGCCCACGGCGGCACAGGCACAGGCGTGGCCCGCCTTCCAGGCCGGCCGGCACGTGCTGATTGCCGCCCCGACCGGGTCGGGCAAGACGCTGGCCGCCTTCCTCGCCGCCATCGATGGCCTGGTACGGCAAGGCCTCGACGGCGGCCTCAAGGACGAAACCCAGATCGTCTACGTCTCGCCGCTCAAGGCGCTGTCGAACGACATCCAGCGCAACCTGGAAGCGCCGCTTGCCGGCATCCGCGAGCGCCTCAAGGCGCAGGGTTTGCCGGAGGTGGACATCCGCACCTGGGTGCGCACGGGCGACACCCCGCCCGGCGAGCGCGAGCGCATGCGCCGCCGGCCGCCGCACATCGTGGTGACGACGCCGGAGTCGCTCTACATCCTGCTCGGCTCGCAGTCGGGCCGTTCGATGCTGGCGACGACCCGCACGGTGATCGTCGACGAGATCCACGCGGTCGCAGCCAACAAGCGCGGCACCCATTTGGCGCTTTCGCTCGAGCGGCTGGCGGCGCTCTGCGGCGACCGCCTGCAGCGCGTGGGCCTTTCGGCGACCCAGAAGCCGATCGAGGCGGTCGCGCGTTTCCTGGTGGGGACGGACGCGGGCACCGCCTCCGGCGTCGACTGCACCATCATCGACACCGGCCACCGCCGTGGGCGCGACCTCGCCCTCGAACTTCCGGAGTCGCCGCTCGAGGCCGTGATGTCGGCAGAGGTGTGGGAGCAGGTTTACCAACGCTTGGCCGAGTTGATCGAGGCGCATCGCACCACGCTCATCTTCGTCAACACCCGCAGGCTGGCGGAGCGGGTGACGCGCCAGCTGTCCGAGCGCATCGGCGCCGATCACGTGACCGCGCACCACGGCAGCCTCGCCAAAGAGCAGCGCCTCGATGCCGAGCAGCGGCTCAAGCACGGCAAGCTCAAGGCGCTGGTGGCGACCGCTTCGCTCGAGCTGGGCATCGACATCGGTGAGGTCGACCTCGTCTGCCAGCTCGGGTCGCCGCGCTCGATCGCGAGCCTTCTCCAGCGCGTCGGGCGCTCCGGCCACGCCATCGACGGCACGCCCAAGGGCCGGCTGTTTCCATTGTCCCGCGACGAGCTGGTGGAGTGCGCGGCGCTGCTCGACAGCGTCGGCCGCGGCGAGCTCGACCGGCTCGCCATCCCGGACCAGCCGCTCGACGTGCTGGCCCAGCAGATCGTCGCCGAAGTGGCCGCGCGCGAATGGAACGAGGACGAGCTCTATGCGCTCCTGCGCCGTGCCTCTCCCTACCGCGCGCTGCCGCGGGAGGATTTCGCGGCGGTGGTGGGCATGCTGGCGGAAGGCTTCACCACCCGCCGCGGCCGCCGCGGCGCGCTGATCCACTACGACGGCGTCAACCATCTGCTGCGCGGCCGGCGCGGGGCGCGGCTCACCGCCCTGACCTCCGGCGGTACGATCCCGGACAACGCCGATTATCAGGTGCTGCTCGAGCCCGAGAACCATTTCATCGGCACCGTGAACGAGGATTTCGCGGTCGAGAGCATGGCCGGCGACATCTTCCAGCTCGGCAACAAGAGCTATCGCATCATCCGCGTCGAACGCGGCGTGGTGCGGGTCGAGGACGCGCATGGCATGGCGCCGACCATTCCATTCTGGCTGGGCGAGGCGCCCGGTCGCAGCGACGAATTGTCGGCCGCCGTCTCGCGCCTGCGCACCGAGATCGCCGCGCGCTTGCGCGCCGGCGAGCCGGGCGAGCACACCCTGCGCTGGCTCGTGGACGAGGTCGGCATCGCCGCGCCCGCGGCCGAGCAACTCCTCGAGTATCTGGCCGCGGCGCATGCGGCGCTGGACTGCCTGCCGACGCAGGACACGATCGTGTTCGAGCGGTTCTTCGACGAAGTCGGCGGCATGCAGCTCGTCATCCATTCGCCCTACGGCAGCCGCATCAACCGCGCCTGGGGGCTGGCGCTGCGCAAACGCTTTTGCCGCAAATTCAATTTCGAACTGCAGGCAGCGGCGACGGAGGACAATATCGTCCTTTCGCTCACCACCGCGCACAGCTTCGAGCTTGCCGACGTCGCGCGCTATCTCAACTCAGCCACCATCAGACCGCTGCTGATCCAGGCGCTGCTCGATGCGCCGATGTTCATCACGCGCTGGCGCTGGGTCATCGGCGTGGCGCTGGCGCTGCCGCATCGGCGTGGCGCTGGCGCTGCCGCGCTTCCGTAGCGGCAAGAAGGTGGCGCCGCAGCTCGCCCGCATGGGCGCCGAGGATCTGATCGCGGCGGTGTTTCCCGACCAGATCGCCTGTGCCGAAAATCTCACCGGCGAGCGCGAAGTCCCGGACCATCCGTTGGTGCGCCAGACTATCGCGGACTGCCTGAACGAGGCGATGGACCTCGCCGGTCTCGAGCGCCTGCTCGAGCGCATCGAAGCTGGTGACATTCGCATCGTCGCCCGCGACCTGACCGAGCCTTCGCCGCTGGCGCTCGAAGTGCTCTCGGCGCGGCCCTACGCCTATCTCGACGACGCGCCGCTGGAGGAGCGCCGCACCCAAGCCGTGATGAGCCGGCGCTGGCTCTCGCCGGAGGCGGCGTCCGACCTTGGCCGGCTCGATCCGGAGGCGATTGCTCGCGTTCGCGGCGAAGCATGGCCCGAGGCCGCCAACGCCGACGAGCTGCACGACGCGCTGGTCTGGCTCGGATTCCTCGGCATGGACGAAGCCCGCGCCGGGCCCGGCTGGAGCGATTGGTTGTCGGACCTTGCCCGGGCGAAGCGCGCGACACAGCTTCATACGCCCGACGCCACGCTGTGGATCGCGGCGGAACGGCTGCCGCAGTTCCGCGCGCTTTGGCCCGTGGCCAAGCTCGAGCCCGCGATCGCCGCTCCCGCCGGCGCGGTCGGCGCGGATTGCTCGCGCGAGGAGGCCTTGGTCGAAATCCTGCGCGGCCGCCTCGAAGGCCTCGGGCCGGTCACGCGCGAGGCGCTCACCGCTGCGCTGGGACTTGCGCCAAACGAGATCGCAGCCGCGCTGGCTGCGCTCGAGGCCGAAGGCTTCGCCATGCGCGGGCGCTTCACGCCGGCAGCGGGCGAGGAATGGTGCGAGCGACGCTTGCTCGCCCGCATTCACGGCTACACGGTCAAACGGTTGCGGGCGGAGATCGAGCCCGTGGCGGCGCGCGACTTCCTGCGCTTTCTGCTGACCTGGCAACGCGTCGCGGCCGACGCGCGCATGCAGGGGCCGGATGCCGTCGACACCGTGGTCGCGCAACTCGAAGGATTCGAGGCGCCGGCCGCGGCCTGGGAGAGCGAGATCCTGCCGGCGCGGCTCGCCGGTTACGCACCGAGATGGCTCGACGACCGCTGCCTGGCAGGACAGGTGGCGTGGATGCGGCTGCGACCGCGCTCGGCGCGAACGGGTAACGGCGGGGAAAGCCGGGCGAGCCCCGTGCGCACGACCCCGATCACGCTGGTGGCGCGTCGGCATGCCGCGCATTGGACCTCGCTGGCCTCGCAAGCGGATCACGTCCAACCGAGCATCCGCGCGCAGGCGGTTGTCGATCACATTCGCCAGCACGGGGCCTCATTCTTCGAGGAGCTTGTGGAAAGCACCGGCCTGCTGCGCACCGAGGTCGAGGAGGCGCTGGCCGAACTGGTTGCGCTCGGCCTGGTGAATTCCGATAGCTTCGGCGGCTTGCGCGCGCTCTTGGTGCCATCCGGTGAGCGCCGGCCGCTTGCCGGCGGGCGTCGCCGCCGGCGCACCGCGAAGTTCGGAATGGAAGAGGCGGGTCGATGGGCGCTCTCTCGCCGTCCACGGCCGGCGAAGTCCGTGCCGTCGGCACATGCGGCCTCCGAGCACGTCGAGCACCTGGCGCGCACCTTGTTGCTCCGCTACGGCGTCGTGTTCTGGCGGCTCATCGAACGCGAGGCGGCCTGGCTGCCGGGCGTTTCGTCGCCGGCTTCTCCGGCGAGCAATTTGCCCTGCCGGACGCGATCGGCATGTTGCGCGAGGTGCGGCGCCAGCCGGCCGCCGGCGCGTTGCTCTCGCTCTCCGGAGCCGACCCGCTCAATCTCGTGGGAATCCTCACCCCGGGGCCGAGGCTCCCGGCATTAACGGGCAACCGCTTGCTCTACCGCGACGGCCTCCCCATTGCGTTGCTTGCCGCCGGCGACGTGCAGTTTCTCGAGACGCTCGATGCGGCGAGCGAATGGGAGGCCCACAAGGCATTACTGCGGTGCGCGGAGCCGGCGCCGTCTGTCGCGTCCGACACGGAGCTGCGCGACCGCAACGGCATCGCCTTTCGTGCCCACCACCGTCCGGCACGACCGTCGTGAGCGCGGCTCGGCCGATGGCCGCGCGTCGCTGCGACACGAGACCAGGCTCTACAGCTTCTCCCCGTTGACCCAATCCGCCAGAATTTTCCAGTTCGGGTCGTCCTTGGACGCGAACTGACGGCCGCCGGAGTGAAAGACGTTGCCGCCCCCCTCGGGCGCCAACGGTTGCTGCAGCAGCCGGCTAGTCGCGGGATCGCCCGGGTTCACCAGGATCGACGCCATCTCGAAGTTCTTGCGCGACTGCTCCTCGCTCCAGGTGCTGGCGCCGGGGGAGAGCCGTTCCAGCCGGAACGCGTTGTTGCTTTCCGCATGACAGACGTAGCAGCGGGTATGGCCGTCGCGCTTTTGCAGGAAGACCGGCTGCACGCGCGCCTTGAAGAACTCGTAGTCGAGCGCCGGGGCCGCGCGCGAGGCGATGGAGTACGTGGCCGCGCCTGCGAACAGGGCGGCCATCACGACCAATTTTACTCGACGAACGGCCATGCGAACCCTCCCGCAGTTTTTGAATTTGGTAGTGACGCAGATGCTAGCGCAATTTCGAAGTTGCTGTCATCGGTTGGTCAGCCGGATCCCGCGACGGCGGCCGATGGCGGCGCAGTCCTCGTCGGTCTTGAGGCCGATCGCGCGGATGCCGTGGGCGGCGAGCTCCTCGTCGCGCTCCTCGGTATCGCCAGTGACGCCGACCGCGCCGATGACCTCGCCTGAGGCATCGCGAATCTGCAGACCGCCACCTGAGATAGCGCATGAAGATCGGCTTCTCCTCGGCGCGCACCTTCACGAGCTTGGATGAGCGGCCCATGGCGAGCGCGGCATAGGCCTTGCCGTAGGCCATCTCGAACCGGATCATGGAGCTGCCGTCCTCCTTCTTGAACGCCTTCACCTTGCACCCGGGCTCGACCACGATCACCGAGAGCGGCCGGCAATCGAGCTCGGCGCCGCGGGCGAGGATGGCGTCGATAAGGCGGTCGGCCTGCGCGAGGGTGATGGCGGTCATGGGGCCTCCAAGCTCGTGGCGGTGGATGCGCGTGCTGCTCCAGCATACGCCGGCGCAAACCGTGTGCCGAGCTTGGTTGACTCGTAATCGGAAGCTGTGACACCCGTCTGCGCGATCGGCATGGGCGCTTGATCGGAGGAGGTTACGAATGGGCGAATTCTCACGTCGCGACATGCTGGGCGCGGCCGCGGCCGGCGGCATGGTGGCGGCTGCAACGAGCACGGAGACTTTCGGCCAGGGACAGCCGCCGTTCGGGCCGACCCCGGCGCCGCTCGCCGGTGCCGAGCTGCCGTCGTTCCGCTTCCGCCTCGGCGAGGTTGCGCCCAAATCGTGGGACGGCGGCTGGGCGAAAGAGGCGACGGTGGCGCAATTCCCGGTGTCGCAAGCGCTCGCCGGCGTGCTGATGTCGCTCGTCCCTGGGGGGTTACGCGAACTGCACTGGCACGCCAACGCGGCGGAGTGGGCCTATGTGATCAAGGGCCAATGCCGCGTCACCACCATCAACCCGCAAGGCCAGTCGCAGATCGTCGACTTCAATGCCGGCGACGTCTGGTATTTCCCGCGCGGGTTCGGCCACTCGATCCAGGGCATCGGCTCCGAGGACTGCCTGTTCGTGCTGGTGTTCGACAACGGCTACTTTTCGGAGTTCGGCACGTTCAGCATCAGCGATTGGGTCGGCCACACGCCGCCCGAGGTGCTGGCGAAGTATTTCGGCGTGCCGGCGTCGACCTTCGCGAATTTTCCCAAGCGCGAGGTCTACATTGCCAAGGGACCCGTCCCGCCGCCGCTTCCCGCCAATCCGGCGCCCGGCGCGCTCGATCGCGGGCCGCTCACCCATCGCTACCAATTGCTGGCGCAGCGCCCCGACACCTATTCCGGCGGAACCAATCGCCTGGTGTCGCAACGCCAGTTTCCGATCTCGACGACCGTTACCGGCGCGCTCATGCAGATCAAGTCCGGCGGGCTACGTGAACCGCACTGGCATCCCAACGCCGATGAATGGCAGTACTATATTTCCGGCCGCGCCCGCATGAGCGTGTTCGGATCCCACGGCCGCGTCCGCACCGAAGAGTTCAACGCCGGCGACGTCGGCTACGTGCCGCAAGGATACGGGCACTATATCGAGAACATCGGCAACGAGGACGTCGAGCTCCTGATCGCGCTCAACAACGGCACTTATGAATCGATCTCGCTGGCCGATTGGATCGGAGCCAATCCGCACCTCCTGCTGGCGACCAATTTCGAGGTGCCGGAGAGCACGTTCAAGGACTTCCACACGCGCAACAGGTTCTTAGTGGGGTAGGCGCACCTGTTCTGCTGACGCAGCGCAAACGCAAAGCGCCCGCCGATCCGGCGGGCGCTTTGTTTGAATCGTGTCGTTACTGAACGACGTCGCTGCCGCGGCGCCTTATGCCTTGAGCGTCTCGAGCACGCGCTCCGATGTGAACGGCAGGTGGCGCAGCCGTTTGCCGGTCAGCCGAAAGAATGCATTCGAGATCGCGCCGGCGATGAAGGGATTCCCGATCTCGCCCAGGCCTGTCGGCCGGGTATCGACGTCGACGAACTTGACGTTGAGTTCCTCCGGCAGGTCCGACATGCGCATCACGTTGTAGTCGTGGAAGTTCGACTGCTCCACGGCGCCGTCCCTGATCGTGATGCGCTCATGCAGCACGCTCGACAAGCCGTAGAGGATGCCGCTCTCCACGTTTGCCTGGGCCGCGGCCGGCTGCACGATCACGCCGCCGTCGACCGCCACCCACACCTTGTGCACGCGGATCTTGCCGCTGGCACGGTCGAGCGAGATCTCGACCGCGCCCGCGCCGAGCGAGCCCGAGCGCTCCGTGATCGAGATGCCGAGCGCGCGGCCTTCCGGTCGCTTGGCCTTGTAGTCGGACATTTGCGCCAGCGTCTCGAACACCTTGCGCGCCTTGGGGTTGGCGCCCATGCGCTCGAAGCGGAATTCGATCGGGTCCATGCCCTGATCGGCCGCCATCTGGTCGACGAAGCTTTCGATGGCGAAGGTGTTGAATACGTGCCCGACCGCGCGCCAGTGCTTGAGCTTGATGCCGTGCGAGACGCCGCGCCGCTCGATCGCCTGGTTGGGCACCCCGTAATAGGGGATCTTGATGCCGGTGATGAGCAGGAATTCGCCGTCGCCGACGACGCAATGCTTCCAGCCCGTCACCTTGCCGGAGGCGTCGGTCGCCGCCTCCAGGCACTGGAAGGACTGCGGGCGGAACATGCCCTGGGCGACGTCCTCTTCGCGCGTCCAGATCAACTTGACGGGCCGGCGCACCTCCTTGGCGATCAGCGCGCATTCGGCGGCGTAGTCGCCGATTGAGCGACGGCCGAAGCCGCCGCCCATGTAGCACTGGTGGAAATCCACTTGCTCGAGGCCGAACCCGAGCGCCTTCGCCACCGCCTTGCGCGATTCGTCGGGCGCTTGACTGCCCTCCCAAACCTCGACCTTGTCGCCGGCTTCGTTGATGCGCACCACCGCATTGAGCGGCTCCATCTGGGCGTGATAGCCGTAATCGCTGCGGAACTCGGCGTGGTAGGTCTTGGCCGCGGCCGCGAACGCCGCGGCCACGTCGCCCTTTTCTTCGAGCTTGACCGCTTGCGCATTCGCATCGGCGTGGATTTTGACGTAATCCTCGAGCGCCCGGTCGGAGTTGAAACCCTCGGCCTTGGCTTTCCGCCACGTCAC
>VAZL01000515.1 GCA_005883445.1 Alphaproteobacteria bacterium
CTCGAAGAACATCGTGCGCACCACCTGGTATTGGCGGTGCGCCAGGCGATCGGCATGCAGCGCCACCAGCGTGCTGCAGACGATGATGAAGAGACCGAAGCCGACCCAGGCGCCGACCAGCATCATCAAGTCCCGCCAGGCCAGTTGCGACATGCGCGCCTGGGCATTGGCGAGGGTATCGACGATGCGGCCGAACAGGACCGGTTCCACGAACATCGCCGAGGCCAGCGCCAGGTTGGCGACCGCGAGCGCCCAGCCCAAACGGGCCTCGCGCCCGAGCAGTTCGAGCACGCGGATGTAGAGTCGAATGAGTTTCATGCGGTCGACATCGGCAAAGGCGGGACTCTGCGTCTGCGCGAAGGCAGCCTTACTCTAACGCGACGCCTCCTGCTCGCAATGCGGGTGCGCGCGGTCATCGCCGCGGCGATCGGCCGTCGCCGCGCCGTCGCGGAGTTTTGCAAGGGGATGATGAAACGCGTTTGTGCGCAATGATTGTATTGCACCGGCATGTCTACGATCGATGACACAATATTTGCCGATTTAGGATGCGCTGACAACGTTTATTGCTGCGCTTGACTTGTCGGCAGTTGAGCACACATTGGCCGCAGTGCGAATATGCGCTTGCGCCGCTGGCCCCAACCGGGGCGGCGGTGGTCGGCCTCACGGGCAAGGCGGTGCCCGACGCGCAAGAACGGCGAGGGGGCATGGTCAATATCCCGACGGAACTTTTACGGACGCTCGTGTTCGTCGTCGATCAGCGCAGCTTTACCAAAGCGGCGCAGTCGCTCGGCGTCACCCAGCCGGCGGTCAGCGCGCAGATCAAGCGGCTGCAATTCCTGCTCGGTTACGAGCTCCTCGACAAGAGCGCTCCCGGCGTGAGCCTGACCCCGCGCGGAGAGATGGTCGTCACTCACGCGCGCCGGATGCTCTCGATCAACGACCAGATCGCGCAGCTTGGCGGCGGGCAGCCGACGGCGCAGACCGTGTGCGTCGCCATGCCTGGCGATTTCGCCGGAACGAGGATTCCGGCGACTTTGGCGCGGTTCCGCAAGCGCTGGCCGGGCATTCGTTTTGCGGCGAGCGTAACAAGCTTTGAGAACACGCTGCGCGGGTTGCGCCAGGGCGACATCGATCTTGCGGTTGCGATTTCGAGCTCGAAGCCCTCGATCGAAGCGCAGCACTTGTGGATCGACCAAGCGGTGTGGGTGCGCAGCGACGCGACGCAGCTCGACCCCGTCGGGCCGGTGCCGCTCGTGTCCTTCGGCGAGGATTGCTCCTGTCGCTACACGGCGGTGAACGCGCTTCACCGCATCGGCCGCGAGTGCGACTTCGTGTTCACCTCGCGCAGCATCGCGAGCCTGGAGGCCGCGGTCCTCGCCGGGCTCGGCATCATGGTGCTACCGCGCAGCCGCGTGCAGCAGACGTCGCTCTCGATCTGGGAGGACGCGCCGCTTCCCGAGCTACCCCAGCTCTATTGCGGGATTTATTTGCGTCAAGGCGGCAACCGCGTGGCGCTCGAGGAACTCGCCGACGACATCGCGGCGGCGTTGCGGCCGCAGCTGGAGGTGAAGGCGGGCGGGGCTGCGCCGAATATTGCTGCCGTGCGGGCAAGCGGATCGGGGCAGTAACGCGCGTTGCAACGAGCTCAGTGCACCTTGCGCTCGTCGGCGGGCGGCAGGAACGAGGCGTCGAAAATTTCGTCTGCCTTGGGCTTGGCCTTGAAGGTATACACCAACCCGATCTGATCGATCGATTCTGCGAGCCGCGCGAAGTCGACGGCGCCGTAGCCGTCGGCTTTCACCTCCGGCGTGACGATGTTGTCGCGGATGGCCATGCGTAGCCGCTCGAGCTCGACCTCTTTTTTCAGGGTCTCGTCGCGCCGGACGACCGCATCGACCGCGTCCACCGGACGCCTGACGACGTCCTTCAGCCCTTTGAGAAAGGCGTGCAGAAATGCTCTCACCGCCTCCGGCTTGTCGGCGGCGAACCTGGGATTGATGATGATCGTGTTGCCGTAAAGCTTGAGCCCGTAATCCGCCATCGGCATCAGCACGATGTCGTCGACCGGCACGCCGCGGTCCTTGAGATCGAGATCGTCACCTTCGACATATCGATATTGTTGAGCTTGGCGAACAGCGGCCACTCACCGAAGGTGATGCCCGTCGGCGGGGCGCCGAGTTTCTTGTTCTCGAGCTGCTTGGGCTCGGTAATGCCGCGGCTCCTACGCGCCACGATCGCGAAGGGCGGCTTGTTGTAGACCATGAACACCGCTCTCACCGGCGGCGAGGGATGCTGATCGCGATACTTGATGAGGGTGTTGATATCGGCGAGGCCCATGTCATAGGCGCCCGATGCAACGCGGGTGATCGGCTCGAGCACGGTCGCCGCCTCGTCGAGGGTCACGTCCAGGCCCTCGGTCTTGAAGTAGCCCTTGTCCTGGGGGAGGAAAAAAGTCGCAGCCAGCCCCTCGAGCCGCCCGTCGAGCGAGAACTTGATGCTGGTCTGCCCCGCCGCCGGCCAAGCGGCCGTCAACGTGATCGCCGCCGCGAAGAGATGGGCGGGCTGAACAATCCGCGTCAGGTCGAGGAGGCTCATAGCTCCTCCGTCTACTTCGGCCCCCGCGCCACCCCGCCGTGCACCGCGGCTAGGTGGCCAGATAAAGAACATGAGCGTGCAAAGCGCAAGGCGAGATCGTGCTTCGAGCCCGCCCTGCACAAATTTTCAAACACCGCACGTGCCATTTTGTGCCCGCATGGGAGTTATTCTTCAGCCCTGAGCCCATGAACGGCTGTTAAGATTAACGATGCGGGCCGAGCCGGAATCAGTCGAATGCGAGCCGGTCATGATCCCAGATAAGACGACAGCCTTGGCCGCGGATGCAGCGAGCCCACCCCTCTTCAGGGCACCCTATGCGCCGCCCGACGAGGAGATCGCGGCGGGACTGCTGCGTGAGGCCGCTCGTGCGAGGGACGCCGAACGGCGAATCGACGTCTATGCCCGGCGTCTCATCGAGGGGATCCGGGCCGGGACCGGCGGGCTCGGCGGCATCGAGGATTTCCTCCATGCCTATTCGCTGTCCACCAAGGAGGGGCTCGCCCTCATGGTGTTGGCGGAGGCGCTGCTGCGGGTGCCCGATGCCGCCACCGCCGACCGGCTGATCGAAGACAAGCTCGCCACCGGCGATTGGTCCTCGCACCACGTCAAATCGAGCGCGCTGCTCGTTTCGGCCTCGGCCTGGACGCTCGGCGTCACCGCCCGCATCATCCATCCCGGCGAGACCCCGGATTCGATTCTCGAAAGTCTCATCAAACGCCTCGGTATTCCCGCCGTGCGCGCCGCCACGCGGCAGGGGATGCGGCTCCTGGGCTCGCATTTCGTGCTCGGACAGACGATCGAGGAAGCGCTCCAGCGCGCCCGCACGCAGCCGACGCTGCGCTATTCCTTCGACATGCTGGGTGAGGGCGCGCGCACGGCAGCCGACGCGGAGCGCTATTTCGCCTCCTATGCCCATGCCATCGATGCCATCGCCGCGAGCGCCGTCGATATCGCGGACCGTCCCGGCATTTCGGTCAAGCTCTCGGCCCTGCATCCGCGGTTCGAGGCGGTGTCGCGCCATCGTGTCCTGACCGAATTGGTGCCGCGGGCGCTCGAGCTTGCGCGCAAGGCGCGCGATCTCGACCTCGATTTCACCGTGGATGCCGAGGAGGCTGACCGGCTCGAACTCACGCTCGAGGTGGTCGCAGCCATGCTCGCCGACGCCTCGCTGCACGGCTGGGACGGCTTCGGGCTCGCGGTGCAGGCCTATCAAAAGCGCGCTCCGGCGGTGATCGATTGGCTGAACGAAACCGCGAGCCGGCTGCGCCGCCGCCTGACGGTGCGGCTGGTCAAGGGCGCCTACTGGGATACCGAGATCAAGCGCGCGCAGGAGCGCGGTCTCGCCGACTATCCCGTGTTCACGCGTAAGGCCATGACCGACCTGTGCTATGCAGCCTGCACGCGCAAGCTGCTCGCGGCGCGGCCGCGGCTCTACCCGCAGTTCGCCACCCACAACGCGCTCGCCGTGGCGAGCGTGATCCAAGATGCCGGCGGCGTCGAAGGCTACGAGTTCCAGCGCCTGCACGGCATGGGCGAAGTGCTCTACCAGCTGTTGCTCGCCGACCACCCCGAAGCGGCGTGCCGGATCTACGCTCCGGTCGGCGGCCATCGCGATCTTCTGGCTTATCTCGTGCGGCGTCTCTTGGAAAACGGCGCGAACTCCTCCTTCGTGTCGGTTGCCGCCGATCCCGCGGTGCCGATCGCGTCGCTGCTCGAGCGTCCGCAGGCCCGCATCGGCGACGCGCGCCACGCGCGCAACCCGCAGATTCCCTTGCCGCGCGACCTTTACGGCCCGCAGCGGCGCAATTCCTCCGGCGTCGAATTCGGCGACCAAACCGCTCTCGATGCGCTGCTTGCCGAAATTCGCGCGGCCGAGCCGCCGCGCGAGGCAGGGCCGCTGGTCGACGGCGTGAGACGCTCCGGCATCGAGCGCGTCGTGATTTCGCCGATCGACGCCAAGGCGATCGGCCGCGTCGGCGAGGGCGACGATGCCATCGCGGCAGCGGCCGTGGCGGCGGCGCAATCAGGCTCTGCTGCCTGGGCCGCGACCGCGCTCGACGTGCGGGCCGGCGTGCTCGAACGCGCGGGCGACCTCCTGGAAGCGCGGCGCGGCCGGCTGATCGCGCTGTTGCAAGTCGAAGGCGGCAAGACGCTCGACGACGCCGTGGCGGAAGTCCGCGAGGCGATCGATTTCTGCCGCTATTACGCCGTCGAGGCGCGCCGCACGCTTGCTCCGCTCCTCTTGCCGGGCCCGACCGGGGAAACCAACGAGCTTCGCTACCGCGGCCGCGGTGTGTTCGCCTGCATCAGCCCATGGAATTTTCCGCTCTCGATCTTTCTCGGTCAGGTCAGCGCCGCGCTCGCTGCCGGCAATGCCGTAGTGGCGAAACCCGCCGAGCAGACGCCCCTGATCGCCGCCGAGACGGTGCGCGCCTTGCACCAAGCGGGCGTTCCGGCGAGCGCGCTGCATCTGCTGCCGGGCGACGGCAAGGTCGGCGCCGCGCTCGTCGCCGACCCGCGCGTCGCCGGCGTCGCCTTCACCGGCTCGACCGAAGTTGCGCGCGCGATCAATCGCGCGCTGGCGGCGAAGGAGGCGGCCATCGTGCCGCTGATCGCGGAGACCGGCGGCATCAATCCGATGATCGTCGACGCGACCGCGTTGCCGGAGCAAGTCACGGACGACGTGATGACGTCAGCGTTCCGTTCCGCCGGCCAGCGCTGCTCGGCGCTGCGCCTGCTGTGCGTGCAGGAGGACGTGGCGGAGCCCATCGTCGAGATGATCGCGGGCGCGGCGCGCGAGCTCAAGCTCGGCGACCCGCGCGAGCCTTCGACCCATATTGGACCGGTGATCGATGCCGAGGCCAAGGACAAGCTCGACCGCTGGATCGCCGACTACGAACAAAAGGGCCGCGTGCGCTTCCGTTGGGACAGCTTCCAGTCGTTGCCGGCGAGAGGGACCTATGTGCCGCCCGCCATCATCATGCTCGAGCGCGCGGCGGATTTAGGCGAAGAGGTATTCGGACCGATTCTGCACGTCGTGCGCTGGCGTGCCGGGGAGCTTGACGCCCTGCTCGAGGACATTGCCGCCAACGGCTACGGCCTCACGCTCGGCATCCATTCCCGCATCGATGCCACCGTCGAGCAGGTCGTGGCGCGGCTCGCCCACGGCAATGTTTACGTCAATCGCAGCATGATCGGGGCGGTGGTCGGCACGCAGCCGTTCGGCGGTGTCGGGCTCTCCGGCACCGGGCCGAAGGCAGGCGGTCCGAATTACCTCAGGCGCTTCGCCAGCGAACAGGTGGTCACCGTCAACACCGCGGCTGCGGGCGGCAATGCCTCGCTCTTGGCCGCCGAAGAGTCGGCTGCCGAACAGAGCTGAGGCCGTCGGGCCGCGGCGCCCGCGCCTGCGACGATTTCTCCCTGCCTCAGTGTGCTGGCGGGTGTGGCGCGGCTGCCTTGCTCTATCCATTATTCGTTAACACATTTACGGTCAGAACGGCGTTATTCTGATCGCTATGAGTGATTCGCTCGACCGTCTTCACCAGGCCGTCATGGCCGCTCGGACTGCCGATCCGGCATCCTCGCGGACGGCGCGGCTGTTGCGCGCGGGCCGCAGCAAGGTGGCCAAGAAGCTGGTGGAGGAGGCGGTCGAGGTCGCAATCGATACCATGCACGGCGATAGCGACGCCGTGGTGCGCGAAAGCGCCGACCTTCTCTACAATCTCGCGGTGCTTTGGGTCGCTGCCGGCATCCACCCCAAGGACGTGTGGATGGAGATGGAGCGCCGCGAACGGCTGCTGGGCATGGCCGAGAAACTCCCCAAGGAGCGCCCTGACGCTCCGCTGCGGCGCAAGGTTGTCGCGCTCGACCGCAGCCGGGTGCGCAAGCGGCGCTGATGCGCCGCCGGTTGCGCGGCGCACGAGCGAGCCGGCAGACGCCTTTCATCTGAGACGCGAGACGTCTGTCGCCGAACCCCTGCGGATGGACAATCGCCGGCCTCGCCGCTAAGCAAGCCCGCCATGCTTCGCCGCCTCTACGATTGGTGCATCGCCGCCGCCGACAAGCCGTACGCCACCTGGCTGATGGGCATCATCTCGTTCGTGGAAAGCTCGTTCTTTCCGATCCCTCCCGACACGATGCTGATTCCAATGTCGCTCGCGCGGCCGGACCGGGCCTGGTTCTACGCGACCGTGTGCACCTTGACGTCGGTTGCCGGCGGCGTGCTCGGCTATTTCATAGGCGCCGTGCTTTACGATTACGCGCAATGGGGCGGCTGGATCATTCTGCTCAAGGGGCTCACCCCGATCCCCTATAAAATCGTGACCATTGCCTCGGGCTTCGCCGGCTACAATCTGTGTTTGTTCGTGGTGCTGTCGATCGTCGCGCGCGGCATGCGATTTTACCTCGAGGCGTTTTTGCTCAACCGCTACGGCCCTCAGGCGCGCTCGATCATCGAAGAACGGCTGGGCTTCTGGGTCACGGTCGCCGGGGTGGTGTTGATCGCCGGCATCGTCGCTGCCCTCTATCTGTTCTGAAGTTCCGCCGCTCCTCATTTTTGCCACGTGTCCCGCCCAGGCTGCGCGCGGCTGTGACGTCGACGGGATCGGGATGACCAGCCATCCGCAAATATTTGAGGCTTGCTCTTTCGCGGCAATCGCGCGCGCGGTCGTGGCCGTGTGCGCGCTTGGCCTGGCCGCGTCCGCGCCCGCGCAAGACCTCCGGCCCCCCGGCGATATTCCGAGCCAGCAGCCGAGCGGGCCCGCCGCCAATTCACCGGCGGCGCCGGCACCGGACTCCGCTTTCCGGCCGGGCTTCGTCGATACGATCGGCCATTGGCTCAACGAGGGCACGACGAGGTTCAAGACGGATTTGCAGGGCACGCAGGCGACGTTCGACCAATTCGCCAAGGAGACCCGCGACGTCGCCAAGGAGGCCACCGACGCGGTCATGGGATTGCCGAACGCCCGCATCGTGACCGTGCGCGAGCGCTGCGCCGCGGCGCAGAACGGCGCCCCCGACTGTCAGGCGGCGGCGGCCGCGGCCTGCCGCGGCAAGGGATTCCAGACCGGCAAAACCGTCGACACTCAGTCGGGACACAAATGCCCGGCGCAGGTCCTGCTCAAGGGCCGCGCGCCGAACGATGCGGAATGTTCGACCGAGATTTTCGTAACGCGCGCGGTGTGCCAATAACACGACCGCGTGCCGAGTCCGCAGGGCGCATGTATGAACCTGCGCTGGACAGCTCGCGGTTCGTCTGCCGTAATAACTCCACTCCTTGCGACGATCGGAGCACTCCGTGAATCTCCACGCCATGCTGCTCGAACGGCAGGCCGCGGGCCGTCCGGTTACCGTCGGCCTCATCGGGGCGGGCAAGTTCGGCACCATGTTTGCTTCCCAGGTGCGCCTGACCGACGCAATGCATCTCGTTGCGCTGGCCGACCTCGACGTCTCCCGTGCGCGCCGCCAGCTTCGCACCGCCGGCTGGAACGATGAATCGATTTCCGCGCCCTCGCTGGGGGATGCGCTCGCGCGGGGAATCACGCATGTGACGGAAGATACGGAAGCGCTGATCGCTTGCCCCGAGATCGAAGTCATCGTCGAGGCGACCGGCGTCCCGGCCGCCGGCATACGCCACGCCTTGAGCGCAATCAGGCACGGCAAGCACATCGTGATGGTCAACGTCGAGGCGGATGCGCTTGCCGGTCCCCTGCTCGCGCGCAAGGCGAAGACCGCCAGCGTGGTCTATAGCCTCGCTTGGGGCGACCAGCCCGCGCTCATTTGCGAGCAGGTCGACTGGGCGCGCACCTGTGGCTTCAAGGTGGTCGCCGCTGGCAAGGGCACGCGCTACGAGCCGCACTATCACCGCTCCACGCCCGACACCGTGTGGGACATTCTCGACAAATATCTGTCGATCACCGACCGCAATTCGATCAATCCAAAAATGTTCAACAGCTTCGTCGACGGCACCAAGTCGGGCATCGAGATGACCGCCGTGTGCAACGCCACCGGGCTCCTTCCGCAGAGCGGGGGATTGGGGTTTCCGCCGGCGACGCGCTTCGAGCTGGCGGACGTGTGCAAGCCGAAGGCGGCTGGCGGCACGCTCGAGAGGGCCGGCGTCACCGAAGTGACCTCATCGGTCTATCGCGACGGCCGCGACGTGCCGCATCATCTCGCGCTCGGCACCTACGTGGTGTTCGAGGGCGAGAGCGACTACGCGCGGCGCTGTTTCAAGGAATACGCGATGCTGCCGGACAAGAGCGGACGCTACGCCGCGCTGTACCGGCCCGTTCACATGATCGGGCTCGAGCTCGGCGTGTCGGTGGCGAGCGTCGCCTTGCGCAAGGAGCCGACCGGCGCGCCCACGGGCTTCCGCTCCGACGTCGCCGCCACCGCCAAACGCACGCTCAAGCAAGGCGAGGTACTCGACGGCGAGGGCGGTTTTTGCGTGTGGGGCAAGCAGGTCCCGGCCGCGCGCTCTCTCGCCGAGGGGCTGCTGCCGCTCGGGCTCGCCCATGAGGTCAGGCTCAAGCGCGGCGTCGCGGAGGGCGAGTGCTTGCGCTGGAGCGACGTCGACTACGACGAAAACGCGCTCGCCGTGAAGGTGCGCCGCGAGATGGAGGCGGCGTTCGGCCGGCCGAACGAGGCGGGCGACCCGTCGCCTGGCTGACCGCCGACGTATCGGCCCGCTGCCTCACCCCTTCGTTGACGGCAACGAATTTTGTTGCAAGCATTCGGCGCCTCGTTGCATTTGAGCGCGCGCCGGACCGTTTGGGCCGCGGAAAGGAAGAGCGTGATGGCCATCGCCAAAGCCGAGAAGGCCTCTACCGACGCCGTCGGCTCCGGCGATGTCATCGAGGAGCTGCGGCGCCGCTACGACGGGCTCACGCAATCGCAGAAGCGCATCGCCGAATACATCATCGCGCACTCGCACACGGTGGCGTTCTCCACGGTCGATCAGATGGCCGCGCAGCTCGACGTCAATCCCTCGACCATCGTGCGCTTTACCTATCGGCTCGGCCTCGACGGCTTTCCGGATCTGCAGGAGCGAATGCGTGAACTCCTCCGCGGCCAACTCGCCCGCACCGGCGACCCGATCAGCGAAAGCAACGTCGCCAGTCACTTGGAGGGCACAAGTTTCGGCGCCTCGCTGAGCCGCGATTGGCAGAACCTGCATCACACCATCGCCGGCCTCGACGCCGCGGTCTTCGCCCGGGCGGTGAATATTCTGTCGCGCGCGCGGCGGGTTTACGTGGTCGCCGGATTCTCGACCTTCCCGATTGCGAATTACTTCGCGATCATCCTCGACCGGCTGCGCAGCGACATTTCGCTGCTCGCGTCCAATGACGCCTTCGCGACGCCGCGGTTGGTCGAAATGAAGGCCGAGGATTGCTTGGTGGCATTCACCTTTCCGCGTTATGCCAGCGCGACGCATCGCATCGTCATGTGGGCGAAGGAGAACAAGGCCAAGGTCGTCGCCGTGACGGACTCGCCGATTTCGGCGGTCGGTCAGATCGCCGACGTGGTGCTGCTCGCGGCCTCGGCTGGACTGGGAATGCAGAATTCGCTGATCGCACCGTTGGCCGTCGCCAACGCGCTGCTCAACGGCGTGGCTGCGGCCAAGGGGACGAGCGCGCTGGAACGTTACGGCCGCCACGATCATTTGATGAAACGATGGGATGCGTTCCTGCTCAAATTGGGCGAGCGGTGAGGGGGCGCGCGAGGGATTTTTCGTCGTCTATGGGAGAGCGCGCGTATCGCCGCGCAGCGATGCGCCGCACCGGGTGGCTCAATCGTTTCCGTCGCTCATCCCGTCGCCGTCGGCGACACCGTGTCGTGGAGAAGAAGGGGCCACTGCTCCAGCAACGCTCGAGTCCGCGTGGGCGAAGGGGCAGCGAGGAACAGCGCCAAGTCGTCGGGCGTGTCGATATCGAGCGCGATGCGTGGGAGCCGCACCACCGTCGGCTCGATGGCGCAGCGTTTGGCGGCGGCGAGATGCGGCAGGAAGCTGTCGGCGCCGAAGCGCAGCGGCACGGCGGCGGCCGGGGAGCACAGAATTGCATTGGAGCCGCGCTCGTCCCGCGCCGGCACGATGGTGAAGCCGCGCGCGCCGCGACCAGTGGCGTTGCGGTGAACGTCGATGAGGTGGCGGATGTCGTCGCCTTCGACCAGCGGAATGTCGCCCGGCAGCGTGAGCATGGCTTGCGACGCGAGCTCTCGTGCCGCCCCCGCCACCGCGCCGGTGTGCCCTTCACGCGCGCCGGCGTTGGAGACGCGGGCGCCGTAGCGCGCCGCAATGGTCGCGGCGGCGGGATCGACCGTCACCGCGACAATGCCGGCGAGCTCGCGAACGCCGGTGAGCGTTGCCAGCACGTCCTCGAACATGGCGAGCGCCAATTCCTGCCGACGCGCGGCGCAGAGCACGTCGGCGAGACGCCGTTTGGCGTCGCTCGTTTCTTTGATCGGCACCACGGCGTGGATGGGAGCATTCATGCGGTAGCCTTTGCCACCGCGTCGGCGCTGGCGAGCACGTGGCGTGCCAGCTCCTCGCGATCCGCAAGCGTCGTCATCAGGGTATGCGCCAGCGTGACCGGAATGCCAAGCTCGGCAACAGCGGCGGCATCGGCGCGGTCGAGCACATAAGCGTCGAGTAGATCTCGGTAGCGGCGCGCCACCGCCCTTGCGCTCACCTCGAGCCCGAGCGCGGACATCATCTTGGCGGTCGGCCCTTTGACCGCGCGGCCCGCGATGATGGGCGATACCGCCACCACCGGGGCGGCGGATCCGGCGATGGCTTCCCGCAGGGCGCCGACGGCGAGGATCGGCTCGATGCTGAGGAACGGATTGGACGGGCAGATCACGATCGCGCGCAGGCGGGGGTCGCGCAGCGCCGCGAGCACGTCGGGATGCGCGCGCGCCCGCGCGGCGCCGTCGTAGGCGACCTCCAAGACCGTCGGCGCGCAGCGCCGTCGCACGAAATAATCCTGGAAGTCGAGCCAGCCCATATCCGTGCGCAGGCGCGTGCGCACGGTGTCGTCGGTCATCGGCACGAGGCGCGTCGCAATTTTGAGCCGACGGCAGAAATCGGCGGTGATCGCGGACAAGGCTTCACCCGCCGCGCGCCGTCGCGTTCGCTCCAGGTGGGTGGCGAGATCGCCGTCACCGAGCGCAAACCAGGTTTCGCCGCCGAGCGCCGCGAGCGCGGCCATGAAGGTCCAGGTCTCGTCGCGCCGGCCCCAGCCGCGGCGCGGATCGGCGAGGCCGGCGAGCGTGTACATGATGGTGTCGAGATCGGGCGAGATGGCGAGGCCGAGATGCTCGAAGTCGTCGCCGGTATTGGCGACCACCATGAGGTCGGCGCCCGGCACGACGCGGCTCAGCCCGAGCGCGAGCTTGGCGCCGCCGACGCCGCCGCACAGCGCGACGACGAGGGTCTTGCGCGGGTCGCCGGCGGCGCTCACCGGAACAAGTCCTCCTCGGCCGAGCGGATCAGCGCGGCGGCGGGCGACGGCGCTCCCGACCAGGCGAGGCCGCGCACCAGCACCGTCGGCCGCCCCTCGTCCCCCTGCCCCATGATGAGCGACGCGGCGCTGGCGATCTCGTCGGCGAATCCGGTTTGGGTGACGCGCAGCTCGTGCCCAAACAGATCGGGGCGCCCGCGCAAATCCATCAGCGCCGGCAGCCCGGCGGCGCCGAGCGCGACGCCGACGGTGCCGCGCCGCCACGCGCGCCCCCAGCTGTCGGTGACGATGACGCCCGGCCGGCTGCGAAAGTGGGCGGCGAGCCGCTCGCGCAATCGAGCGGCGGAGGCATCCGGATCGCTCGGCAAAAGCAGCACGGGCTCGGCTGCGACGTCCGGGTCGATATTGGATCGATCGACGCCGGCATTCGCCATGATGAAGCCGAGCCGGTGCTCGACGATCAGCACGCCCGGCCGCTGCCGCACCACGCGCCGCGACTCCCCGAGGATGACCTCGACCAGACGCGGATCCTTGTTCACCTCGGCGGCGAGGCTCGCGGCGCGCGGCGAGGGCTTGACCTTTGCGAGATCGACGTAGCGCCCTTCCGCCTTGGACACGATTTTCTGCGCCACCACGACGACGTCGCCGTCCGCCGGCGCAAGGGCGTTGCGCTCGCAGGCGGCAATCAGCAGCCCGGCAAGGTCGTCTCCCGGCCGGATCATGGGAATGTCGGGAATTGGCGTCAGCGTAACCGCCATCGCTGCCGAGCCCACCTCAACGCAACATCAACTGCGGCAACGAACCCCGCGTGGCCCCGCCGCCGGCGCTGCGGTCGGCCCATCCTACCCTGGATTTCTCCCAGGACGAGGCGGGTTGCCGCCATGGGACGAGGTCATCGCAGCCGCTTGCGCGCTTGCTCGCAGCGCGCGGCCGCGAGCACCATCAGCGCATGGGCGCCGAAGAAGGGGGCGGGAGCGGCTTGCGGGCCAGGACGACATTATAGGCATTGCCGAATACGAAGATCTTCGACGTGCGCCAAATGATCGATTCCAACTCCACCATCGTTCGCATCCGCAGCCGAAACTTCCACAACAGCAGGTGTTGAATGAAATTCCAGGTGATGCCCCAGGCCCAGAACGGGAGCCGCCGATAGCGGATCGGGCTGAAGCCGAGCCGGCGCAGCTTGAAAACGAGAAGGTTGGCGCCGAGAAAATTGTAGCGCCAATTCTCGAAGAACGCCGTGACGTTGCGATAGTCCTGTTCCCGACGACAATGATCGAGCGATCCCGGCGAACGGATCAACAGGCGTCCTCCGGGCTTGAGCGATCGCCAGCAGCGTGCCAGCCAAGCCTCCAGGTCTTTCGTGTAGCCGATGGATTCGAGCGCATAGATAGCATCGAAACTTTCGCCCGGGAGGTCGAGGCCGTCGAAATCGGCAACGACGACGCGTACGCGGCCGTCGAACTTCTCGAATTTCCGCCGGCAAATCTCCGCCTGCGCCGCGGAATTCGTCACGCACACGATTTCGACGCTGTAGCGACTGGCAAGATAGTCGGCCGCCGCCCCCGATCCGCATCCCAGATCCAAGAGACGCATGCCATCCGCCGGTTCGAGCAGGACACGTTCGGCGTCGTAAGGCTGCGTGAAGGCCGCACGGGGAAAAACGCACGTGCTGTAATTGTCAGCCTCGTCGCGATAGCGACCGAACACGTCGTCGGCGTCCACTCGACGAGCTGGCGCTCTTCGAATTCATTCAACGCATGACCGATATTGCCGGCGTCCCGCGGATGGGTGACGAGGAGAAAGAGCATGTAATGAAACAAGTTATAGGCCGCGAACAATCCCACCACGGTCGCCGCCAAGATCAACGCAATATCCACGCATTGCTCCTTTCGAGTCTTGCCTTGCAATCTGTGCACGTTCTCACGACGGCACGGCGGTCGCGCGCAGCATTGCCTATCTCGCGATGATTTTCGCTGTCCCGCCGACGACTTCATACATCCTGTGGATTGGAAATACGACTGTTCTTCGGGCAATCCCGGCGGGCGAGGGGGTGATCCTTCCGGGGCAAACCACCTATGATGGCCGCATGCGCCCGATACCGCTGGGAGCGAAGGGAACTTTCACGCTGCGCGTGACGCCCGCGCATCTCGCCAACCAGTTCAAGGATGCGATGCTGCCGCCCGTGTTCGCCACGCCGATGATGATCCTGGCCATGGAAAACGCCGCGCTCAACGCCATCCGCGGCTACCTGGATCCGGGCGAGAGCGCGGTCGGCACCGCGGTCGACGTCCGCCATTTGGCGGCGACGCCGGTCGGGCACGAAGTGACGGCCGAAGCCGAGGTGACCCGGGTCGACGGCCGCCGCGTCGCGTTCAACGTGACCGCGCGCGACGAGATCGAGGAGATCGGTCGCGGCACCCATGAGCGCGTGGTGGTCGACCTGCTCCGGCTCGCTGAACGGCTGTCCCGCAAAAGCAAATCCAAAGCGTAAAAATCTGCGACAGCCTTCCAGTTGGCATCGAAGCTCATAGCGCGCCGCCCGAGCGATGCGACGGCATCACTTGCCGCGCGGCGCGTTCAGGCTGGCATCGAAGAACCTCAAGGCGGCGTCGGCGATCACCGCATGGATCTTGCCGCGGCCCACGCCGGGAGCGTCGATGCAGGCCTGCGGAAATTCATTTCTGCCGTCATCGTCACATTCATTGATGAAGATGTCGTGATCGACGCGGCCGGGAATGACGTAAAGCTCGGCGTGGGCGATGTGTCGCGCGGCGAACTCGGCGTTGTCCTTGGGCGGCGCCTGGGTGTCGCCGGCGCCGACGGTGATGTAGGTCGGCACGGCGAGTTGCCGCAGCCCGGCCTCATCCATGCCGAAGGCTTGCACGATGCCGGGCGCCATTGCCAACACGGCCTTGACGCGCGGGTCGTGCACGTCGAGCGCCGGCCGCGCGTCGAGCGGCAGCTCGTTGCGCAGATATTCCGGCACCATCGGATTGTTGCGCCAGCCGCGTTGGAAGGCGAGATACTTTTCGGGATTGATCCGCGCGCCGCCCACCCAGAGCGCCGTGAAGCCGCCTTGCGAATGGCCGGCGACCCCGATCCGGTCCGCGTCGATCGATTTGCCCCAGACCGGATCGTTCAGCAGGAAGCTGATGCTGAGGGCGACGTCGCGCGGGCGTTGCCAGAGCTTGTTGGCGAGATAGGCGATGGTGGAGTCGTAGGTGTTGGCGCGGTAATGGTTGAGTGCCGCCACGATGTAGCCGTGCGAAGCCAGAAACTCGGCGAACCAGGCATAGTAGAGACCGTTGCTGCCGCGCCCGTGGGAGAAAACGACGAGCGGACGCTTCTCACTGTCGGCTGCTTCGGCATCCTTGTAAAGATTGAGCTTGGTGAAGAACGGCAGCACAAACGGCGTGGCGGAGCGTTCGCGCATCGCGGCGGGATAGAACACCCTCAGCGTCAGATGGCGGCCGTCCTCGTGCGGGTCGACGTAGTCGAGCTCCCTGATGCCGACCGGAAAGGTGGCGCTGCCCTGCGCGAGCGTTGCAGCGGGAGAAGCCGCCAGCAGCGCGCAGGCAAGCGTCGCGCCGCGCGCGGCGACCGCCCGCCGGCGAACGGGCGGGAGCAATTTCCGGATCAAGCCCGGCACATCGTCATTGCGCATGCGCCAGTTCTCTCCTCGATTGGGCGCGAACGCAAGGCACGCAACAGCGATGTTTGAATTCACGTCTTGCTTCCTTGAGGCAAGAGAGATTGCATTGAACTCCGCTCATTCCCGCCCCCGCTTTCGCGGGGGTGAACTCCAGCGGGAATCCAGGAGGGACTGGGTCCCCGCAACGGGGTCCCCGCGACGCATAGCGCGTCGTTAAGGGCGTTCACGCCCGTCTTCGACGGGCTATGGACGCGCGTAGACGCGCTTTTGCGGTCGCGGGGTGCCCCTCGCGGGGACGAGCGGATCTTTACCAGCGCGTTCTTCCCCGCGCAGGTGCGCGGCATTGATTTCTGATCCCACGTCCTAGTATGAGCAATTGCAATGAACGCCATTCGCTCCATCGTGCATCCCACCGATTTTTCCGACCTGAGCGCCGCGGCGTTTGCCCATGCGTTGCGCATCGCCTTGGCGGCGCGAAGCAAATTGCACCTCCTGCACGTGTCCCAATACGACGCCAACGAAGCCTTGGCGTTTCCGCACGCACAGCGCCTGCTCGCGCAATGGGGGCTCTCCCACGAGGATGATCCGCCATGGACGATCGCGAGCAAGCTCGGAATCGAAGTCGACAACATACGCATCAAATTGCAAGAACCGGCGCAGGCCATCGTCGACTTTCTGAGCGAGCATGGGAGCGACCTCGTCGTGCTCGCGACCCATGGGCGCGACGGCGTTGCGCACTGGCTGCATGGGTCGGTGGCGGAAGCTGTATTCCGCCGCTCGGCGATCCCGACGCTGTTCATTGCACCGGGCGCGCGCGGTTTCGTCGATCAAGTCAGCGGCGACGTGCAGCTCAAGCGCGTGTTGGTTCCGGTCGATTTCTCGCCGCCGCCGGGCCGTGCAATCGCAGCTATCCAACACTTCGGCCGCCTTCTGACCGGCGGCAACGTCGCCGTGGACCTCCTTCTCGTCGGCGAGGCGGCGCCGCGGCTGCGTGTTGCGTCGTCGAGCGCCTTGCTGCCGGTGATCCTAAGATCCGGCAACGTCGTGGAATCGATCGTGGACGCCGCCATCGAATTTGATGTCGACGCCATCGCCATGCCGACGGCGGGACACCACGGCATCCTCGACGCGTTGCGCGGCAGCACGACCGAGCGCGTGATCCGTCATGCGCCGTGTCCGGTCTTCGCCCTATCCGCCGCGTCCCCGGGCTCGGGATGACGGGAGCGGCAACTCCTCGCTCGCCATCGAGGCTTGGGCTCGCTCCCTCGATCGCGTAATATGCGGCCCATCACAGCGCCCGCCGGTTCGGGCGACCTCGAGCCCGTCGGCAGCGCCAATAACGGCTGAACATAAAGCCGCGCGGCTGCGGCGCGCCTCGATTGCAAGCGACGCGCGTCGGCGGTTCCGCAAGCAAGAGGGGATGCCCATGACCGACACCGTCGCCCTGCGGCAGCCGTGGTATCGCGGCCTCAACCGTCACCAGTGGAACATCCTGCTCGCCGCCAATCTCGGCTGGCTGTTCGACGGGTTCGAACTGTATGCGCTGATCTTGACGGTCGGTCCGGCCATGCGCTCCTTGCTCGACCCGTCGCAGTATCCGCAGATTCCCGCCTACATCGGCACGGTCGTCGCCATCACGCTGCTGGGTTGGGGCATTGGCGGCATCGTCGGCGGCGTGCTCGCCGACTACATCGGGCGCAAGCGCACGATGATTCTGGCGATTTTGGCCTACTCGATCACGACCGGGCTCACCGCGATCTCGTTCGATTGGATATCGTTTGCGATTCTGCGCTTCCTCGTCGGCATTGCCATCGGATCGGAATGGGCGACCGGCTCGTCGATGATGGCCGAGCTGTGGCCCGATCACGCCCGCGGCCGCGGCGCCGGCCTCATGCAATGCGGCATCGGCATCGGCAACTTCCTCGCGGCCTTTGTATGGCTCTATGTCGGCGCGTTCGGCCCCGAGTCCTGGCGGTACTTGTTTCTCATCGGCATCCTGCCGGCGCTGCTGACGTTGTGGATTCGCACGGCGATCCCGGAATCGGAGAAGTGGGAACAGATCGACCAGCGGCGCAGAGCGGCGCGTGCGCGCCAACGCAGCGGCGGCGAGCTGGCGGCAGACGAGCACGCCCTCACGCGCTTTACCGCCGCGGATCTGTTCACCAACGCGGAGATCCGCCGGCGCACGACCATCGCGCTCCTGCTGTCGCTCACGACCACGCTGGCCTGGTGGGGCATCTCGTCGTGGCTGCCGCCTTACGCCGCCTCGCTTGCGGCGAAGGCCAACCTGCCGCCGCAACAATGGGCCGCGTATGCCGGGATGGCCTACAATTTCGGCGGCGTGCTCGGCTACATCTGCCTGGGCTTCCTCGCCGACTGGATCGGACGCCGGCCGACCGCCATGCTCTATTTTGCCATGGCGTTCATCATGACGCCGGTCTTGTTCCTGTGGACGCAGGATCTCAACCTGCTGTTGCTTGCCGCCGGCATCAACGCGTTCTTCACCTTGGGGCAGTATTCGTGGATGCCGGTGTGGCTGCCCGAGCTGTTTCCGACGCGCTCGCGCGGCACTGGCATCGCCTTCGTGTTCAATGCGCCGCGCTTCATCGCATTCCTCGGCCCGCTGTTCGCCGGCACGCTGATCGTGCAATTCGGCGGATTCGGCCAGGCCGCGATGATCTTGGCCTGCATCTACTTCCTGGGCTTCCTGGCCGCGCCCTTCCTGCCGGAAACAAAAGGACAGCCGCTGCCCGAGGACGTCTGAATTCGATTCGAATGGCGAGTTCTCTCTTCCGCTCGTCCCCGCGAGGGGACCCGCCAGCGCTATTGCTTCGCCTGCTGCAGGTAGGCCTTGGCTTGCGCGAGCTCGGGCCTCGTGCCGCCGTCGGCGAGCTCGAGCAACTTGCCATAGTAGCTGCGCGCGGCGGCCGTGTTTCCGGCGGCGGCTGCGGCAGCCGCCGCGCCGGCATAGCTGCGCAGCCGATTCTTCCCGCCGCGCAGCGACGCTTCGAAGGCCGCGAACGCCTCGCCCGGCCGCCCCAGCTCCAATAGCAGCAGTCCGAGCGCCTCATGCGCGGTCATGCCGATCGGACCGGGGCTGAGCGTGTCGTGGGTTTCGGAGGTCTCTTCCGCGTCGGCCGCCTCCTGCATCAGCGCCACCGCCTCGGCGTTGCGGCCGAGCGCGCGTTCGACGAAGGCGCTCGCCACCTTGTGCTGGATCGCGACCTGTCGCGCCCAGTAGAGGTTCTTTGCGTCCGCAAGCGCCTTCTGCAGCGTCGCGAGCCGATCGAGCTCGGCGCTCGCCTGCTCCGGCCGGCCGCTGCGCGCGAGTCCGACCGCGCGCGCGAAATGCGGCACCGATTCGGCGTAAGGATAGCGGCTCGGCCGCGCCGGCAGGCTAGCCGCCGTCTCCCAGTCGAGACGCTCCAGCGCCCAGCGCGCTTCCATCGCCGCCACGCCGAACGGACGTGAACGCAGGCCGCTCTCGTGCTTGCGCGCGACGAGGTCGTTCTCGATCTTGAGCGCAAGATCGAGCGTTTCCTTGGCCTTGGCGTCTTGAGCGAGCTGCAGATGGGCATAGACGAGATAATCGAGCGCGTGGATGCGATCCTCCGGCGTGCCCCGGTCGGCTTCCGCGGTCTCCGCCGCGTCGTTCGCCGTGATCGTGTCCTTCCAGCGGCCGAGCAGCACGTAGGTATGCGACGGCATGTGGATCGCATGCGGCACGACGGTCACGCAGATCGCGTAGTTCTGCGCCGCGGCGAGCGCGCGGTCGACCAGCGCCGGATAGTCGTAGGCGTGAATGATGTAATGGCTCGGGCCGGGGTGTTGCGGCTTCTCCGCGAACACCTGCTCCAGAATCTCGCCGGCCTTGAGCTGATTCTTGTAGGTCTTGTCGAGACCGTCGGCGGTGGCGAGCAGCGACAGCGCGTAGAAGATGCGTGCTTCGCGATCGTCGGGGTAGCGCTGCGCGAGCGCTTCCATCTTGCGCATATAGGCGGCGGCGCGCGTGCGATGATCGAGCTTGTCGTAATCGGCGTAGAACGCCGCGAGCGCGTCGAGATAGTCGCGTTCGCGCGGAGTCTTCGCATCTAGCGCCAGCGCCTGCGTGATGGCGTCGCTTCCCTTCTTCAGGTTCGCCGGGGTCGGCGGCGCCCAAATCTGGTTCCAGACGCTCATGGCGATACCCCAATACGCCATGGCGCAATCGGGTTTGGCCTCGGCGATCGCAGTAAATTCCTTCAATGCCTGGCCGTACCAGAACGAGTGCAGGGCCGCGAGCGCGGCATCGAAGCGCGCTTGAATGTCGGCGCCGCACGAGATTGGAAAGCTCACGTCCCGTCCGCGCCCTTCCATCAGATCATGAGCGTTGCTCTGCGCGCTGGCGCTGCGCGCCGTGCCGAGCGCAAGCATCGCGGCAAGAGCTGCCACAAGCCACGGTCGTGTCTTGGAGCCGGGCCGAAGCCCGGTGCGATCAATCATCATGGCAGCACTCCGATGCGGTTGCGTCTGTTCATCATAGGTCAATTCGAGCGCTCCGCAATCACGCGGCGTCGCGCCCCAAACTGAGTGAGGCGAGCCTTCGCACGCCAGGCTCGGCAGCGGCTACTTCCTCTCGGTGATCTCTTGGATCAGCGGTTTCCACTGTGCAATTTCCCGCAAGATCTGCGCACGGAACTGCTCGGGCGTGGTCTTGACTGTGTCGGCACCAGCCTTTCCCATGATGTCCTTCACCCCTGGGTCGTCGGCCATCTTGATCAGGATCTCGGACAACTTGCGGATGATCGGTTCCGGGGTCTTCGACGGGGCCATGATGGCGTTCCACGTCTCCACAACAAAATCGGGGACTGTCTCATTCACAGTGGGAAGATCGGGCAAGTAGGGGCTGCGGTTGAGCGAAGTCACGGCTAGACCGCGCACCGATCCGGCTTTCACCTGCGGCAGACCGTCGGTCATGTTGGCGAAGGAGAAATCGACCTCGCCGGAAACCACCGCGGCCGTGGAAAGCGCACCGCTCTTGAACGGGATATGCACCACCTTGATGCCGGTGCGGGCCTGGAACAGCTCGACCGAGTAGTGGGTCAGGCCGCCGGCGCCGTTGGAGCCGTAATTGAGCTTGCCGGGATTGGCCTTGGCGTGGGACACGAGCTCGGCCAGGGTCTTCACCGGCAGGTCGTTCCTGACGATGACCACCTGCGCGATCGAGCTGACGACGCCGACGGGCGCGAGATCCCGCAATGGATCGTAGCCCACCTTCTGGTTCGGATCGAAGGGCGCGGTCGAGATGGCGCCGATGCTGCAGACGCAGAACGTATAGCCGTCGGCTGCTGCATTCACGACGGCCTGCGTCCCCACGATGCCGCCGGCGCCCGCGCGGTTGTCCACAATCACCGGCTTGCCCAAGGCTTTCTCGACGTAACGCGCGGTCAGCCGGGCAACCAAGTCCGTATACCCGCCTGCTCCATAGGGCACGACGAACGTGATGGGCCGGGTCGGCCATGCATCCTGCGCTCGCAGCATGCTCGGCGCCAACGCGATCCCCAGCGACAATACCAGTCCTGCAACATGCTTCATCACGTTCTCCTTGCGTTGTGTAACCGCGGCGTCCCCCGTGATCGTCGGCGACGCTCAGCGGCCGTGGGCCGCGCGCCAGCGCTTGAACTCCTCGCGTGCCTCCGGCCCCGGCGGATAGATGCCGAAGATCGAGCGCCCTTCCGCCACCTTCTCCTGTACGAAATCCTCGAACGCCGTTTGCTCGAACGCCTCCTCCGCCACCTCCTCGGCGATGTGCTGAGGGATCACCGCAACGCCCTCGTCGTCGCCCACCATGATGTCGCCGGGATAGACCGGCACCTCGCCGCACGCGATCGGCACGTTGAGGTCGACGGCGTGATGCTTGATCAGGTTGGTCGGCGCCGCCGCGGCGGCGTGATAGGCGGGAAAGGGCATGCGCGCGATCTGCGGCGAGTCGCGCAAGCCGCCGTCGGTGACGAAGCCGGCTGCGCCGCGCTTCCACAAGCGCGTGACCAGAATCCCGCCGGCGGAGGCCGCCGACGCGTTGCGGCGGCTGTCGATCACGAAGACATGGCCGGGCGGGCATTCTTCCACGCCCTTGCGCTGCGGATGGCTGCGGCCTTCGAACACGCCCAGATGATCGAGATCTTCCCGCGCCGGAATGTAGCGCAGCGTGTAGGCCGGACCGACCATCGCCGGCCCGCCGGGGTTGAGGCGATGGATGCCCTGGATGAAGGTGTTGCGAAAGCCACGCTTGAACAGAACGGTGGTGAGGGTGGCGGTGGACACCGCCGTCAACTTCTCCCGGCTCTTGGCGCTCAGCGACATGGCGACCCCCTTTTTCAGGGCGGACGTTTGCGCCCTCCCGCCGGGTTGTCAATTCTTGCGGTGTCGACTTGTATACGAGCGCCGAGCCTACGCAGCGTCATTTGACGGAGCAGCCACGTGGCGGCGACTGACAAGCTATTCGCGGGATCGATCCCTGAAACCTACGATCGGTTCTTGGTTCCCCTCATCTTCGAGTCGTACGCGCGCGACCTCGCCGAGCGGCTAGCCAGGGTTGAACCGCGGGAGGTCTTGGAGACGGCCGCCGGAACCGGTGTCCTGACTCGAGCGATGGCATCGCGGCTTCCGGCGCAAGCGCGCATCGTAGCGACCGATCTCAATCAGCCGATGCTCGATCATGCGCAAAGGCGGTCGCATGATGGCCGGATCACATGGCGACAGGCCGATGCGCTCGCTCTGCCGTTCGAAGATCAGAGCTTTGATATCGTAGCCTGCCAGTTCGGTGCGATGTTCTTTCCGG
>VAZL01000676.1 GCA_005883445.1 Alphaproteobacteria bacterium
AGTCCTTCCGCATATTTGTTGGTAAGGACCGACCCCTGCGCTTCGAGGACGGCCTTGCTGACGATGTTTTCCGAGGCAATGAGCTCGATCTCGTCGCGTTGGCGCGAGAGCTCGCGCTTGATCACGTCGGCTATCTCGGGATCGGCCTCTACGAGCGAGGCCGTGAACAAATTCGCGACATCGGCGTGGGCTCGAGACGGATCGGTCATGGGATGTCGCACTGCTGTTGTGGACTCGCCCTCCGCGCCTGGAGGTTCGCGGGGCCGATAGCATACCCGGTCTGGAGCGCCAAGCTATGGGTACCGCCGCGAGCGACTTGCCCACATCTAGGGGTCGCCCGGGGAGGACACGACGATGCGCTCGGCCTTCTTGACCCGCCGCCGGACGTTGGGTCGAAGGCCTGCCGGGGTTCGCGCTATCGGCAGCGGCAGGGCCGGCGAAAAAAACATGCCCCGGCAATGCCGGGGCAAAGGGGGGGCCGACAACCGAAACGGCGATCACAACCGATAGAGGATTTGATCGGTCCAGAACCGCTCGAGGCGCTGCAGCGACTTGTTGAGCGCCGCGAATTCCTCGCCACCGATCCCGCCGACCTGGGCCACGGAGGCCACGTGCTTCTGGTAAAGCATATCGACGATGTCGCGCACCTCGCGCCCTTTGTCGGTGAGCTTGATGCGCACCGAACGGCGGTCGATGCGCGAGCGTTGGTGATCGAGGTATCCCATCTCCACCAGCTTCTTGAGGTTGTAGGACACGTTGGAGCCGAGATAATAGCCCCGCGTGCGCAGCTCGCCGGCGGTGAGATCCTTCTCGCCGATGTTGTACAAGAGCAGCGCCTGCACCGAATTGATATCGGCGCGGCTCCTGCGATCGAACTCGTCTTTGATGACGTCGAGAAGGCGACGATGCAGCCGCTCGACGAGCGTTAAGGTTTCGAGATAGTGCGGACGGACGTGGTCGAGGCTTCCTTCGCGATCGACCGGCTGCATCGCTTTGGCAACGGCTTTCAACATGACACCTTCCCCGTGACTTGTCGTTGTTGTGACGGCGAGGCACTTGTTCCCTCGCTCGATGCGCAAACCTACATCGCAGGGTCTAAAATCGCTTTAATCAACACGCTAAAGATAAGGTTTACCTGCAACGGTGAACGTTCGATTGACGCCACAGCTGCGACCTTCGCCGTAACATTCGATTCACTCTGAGAGCGGCGCATTGAAGCGCTTTTCGAGCCGCGCGGCGTCACTCGACACATTCGCCGGCTGCAAAGATTCATTCAATGATAACGCACTTCAAGAAGGTCTCCCCTCACCCTTTCTTTACGCTGAAATATCGAAGTGCCTGTCTGCTCGCGCAAACGCGCATGCACGGCGAGAGCGTTCTCACTCTACCCCTCACGCTCCGCGCAAGTAACGAATGATCCCGGAAAAATCGACGCTGCCGTCGCCGTTTTCCACGCGGGCGAGCTTGAGGTCCTTGAGCATCATGGCGGCGGTGAAGCCCGGTTGGTAGTCGCGGTTCGCGGGCGAGGTCGGCACCAAGCCGGGCACCGGGCAGTAGCTCGTCATCGACCAACATTGCCCGGACGATTTCGAGGAAATGTCGAACAGCTTCTGCGCGTCGAGGCCGAGCTTTTCCGCCAGCAGGAACGCCTCCGATACCACGATCATCGACGCGCCGAGGATCATGTTGTTGCAAATCTTCGCCGCTTGACCGTTGCCGGGTCCGCCGGCATGGACGATGGTCTTGCCCATCTTTTCCAGCAGCGGCCGCGCGCGCTCGAAGGCGTCATCGTCGCCGCCAACCATGAACGTGAGCGTCGCCGCCTCCGCGCCGGCAACGCCGCCCGAGACCGGGGCATCCACCATGGCGAAGCCGCGGCTTTGCGCGGCCTGCGCAACATCGCGCGCCGTCTTCACGTCGATGGTCGAGGAATCGATCAGCAGCGTCCCGTGAGGGACCGCCGCCAGTACGCCGTCGTCCCCGAGATAGATCCCGCGCACCTGCTCGCCTGCGGGCAGCATGGTGATCACGACCTCGACGTCTTTGCACGCATCGGCGAGCGAATTCGCCCGGTTGCCCCCGCTTGCCGCCAGTTTTTCGGTCGCCTGCGCGTTGAGGTATTGCCGAGCCCGATGAAGCCGACCTTTGCCATGGCGTCCTCCACCCCGGTTGTCGTGTCATCCCGGCTGCTGGCGCGCGGCCATCAGCGAGAGCCCCAGGTAAATTCCGAGCAGCAGCACGTCCATCACGACGACCCACATGTTTCCGCCGTAGATTTGCGGAAACAAAAGCTCCACCGCAGCCATCGAGATCACGGAGGTGAGCCACACCACCGCTCCCCACGGCGCGGCCAGCCACAGCCCCACCCCCGCCACCAGATCGATGATCGCGAAGAACACCGTCGCCACTTGATATGGCGTCGAATAGGAATCGAACCCGGAGGGAAACGGCGCCCCGATTCCACAAATGACCGCCCAATGATAGAGGCCCTTGCAAAGCGAAATGACGGCCATCACCCGCAGGAACACCACCAGCCGGTAGGACCATTGCTTGCCGTCGGCTTCGCCGTCCGCGGCGTGAACCGGCTCGAGGATCTGCGGCCCTTCGGCGTCGGTCATGGCAGCTCGAGTTCGCTTGCGAGCGGCGCGAAATGCCGTTCCACCTCGGCCGCGCTCACCGCTGCGAGCGTGGACGGCTGCCAGTGCGGCGCCTGGTCCTTGTCGATGATCACGGCTCTGATCCCTTCGTAGAAGTCGTGTCCGCGCACCACGCGCGAGACTATGCGGAATTCGGTGCGCATGCACTCGCCGAAATCGAGCGCCGAACCACGCCGCATTTGCGCGAGTGCGATCTTGAGACTCGTCGGCGATTTTGTGCGGATCAAGGCAGCAGCGGCGGATGCAAACGCCGCATCGGCTCCGCCCGCAGCGCCCGCGGCGTCGAGCGCGGCGAGGATATCCTCGACCTGCTCGCCGGTAAACAGCGTCTCGATTGCCGTGCGGCGCGACACCACGGGTCCGTGGGTGGCCGGCCGCGCGCAGGCGGCAAGCGCTGCATCGAGCGGGACCGCACGACACAATGTCTCGATCAGGTCCGGAAACTGCGCCGAGGGGACCCGGTGGGTGGCGACGCCCGCAGCCACGGCATCCGCGGCATCGAGCCGCTCGCCGGTGAGCGCGCAATAGATGCCGAAGGCTGCCGGCAGGCGCGGCAAGAAGAAGGTCGCCCCGACGTCGGGAAAGAAGCCGATGCTGACCTCGGGCATGGCGAACATGAACTTGTCGCCGGCGACGCGATGAGAGCCGTGGACCGAAATGCCGACGCCGCCGCCCATGACGATGCCGTCGATGAGCGACACATAGGGCTTGCGATAGCCTTTGATGCGGGCGTTGAGCGCGTATTCCTCGCGAAAATAGCCGAGCGCTTCCTCGTAGCGTCCGGCGCGCCCGAGATCGTAGAGTGCGCGCAGATCCCCGCCCACGGAGAAGGCGCGAGTATCGTTCGAGGTGACGAGCACGCGCGCGATGTCGGGATCGGTCTCCCATTCCACGAGCTGCCGCGTCAGCGTGCGCACCATCGCGAGCGACACCGCGTTGAGCGCCTGCGGCCGATTGAGCGTGACGCGACCCGCTACGCCGCGCCGCTCGAACAGGATATCGCCCGACGTCACGTGCTTGCCGCCCACAGATAGACCAGCGTGGCCGAAACCCCGAGCGCGCTGCGGCCGGCGTGGAGCCTGCCCCAGGCCTCGATCAGACCGCGGGTCTCGGCGTTGGCGGCGTCGAGCGGCGTCGCCGCGATGCGCTTGTTGACCGGCAGGATCGCCAGCAACGTATAGGGCCAATTGGCGAAGATCAGCGCTGCGCCGGCAAGCGAGCGCCAGTCGCGCGTGAGCCAAAACGCCAACAGCCCGAACAGCGCCGACGCCAGCGCAAGGCTGGCCTGCATGGCGAAACCGCGCGCGTAGCTTGGTTGCCACTGGGCGAGCAGCGCTTTGTTGTCGAGAGTGAGCCGCGCCGGCTGTTCCGCAACGTTGACGTAGATCGCAGCGCCGGTGAACGCCGCGGCGGTCGCGAGCGCCAGCTCCTCCGCCATGAAGCTTTCGAGCGCCATGCAAATGCTAGGGGCGCGACGGCCACACGCCGGCGGTCTCCAATTCCTGCATCGCTCGATCGGTGAACTCGGCGCGCGGTGCGTCGCCGCCGATCACGAACATCAGGATCGAATCCTGGTTGGGGTCGCCCTCGGTGATGTTCTCGAAGCGGCGGATCATGCCCGGCGGGAACGAAACGACGTCGAGCGGATCGAGATCGACGTG
>VAZL01000677.1:0-497 GCA_005883445.1 Alphaproteobacteria bacterium
AGATCTCTGCGCCTCTTGCTTTTTTTTAGAAGATGAAGAATCCGAACCCGCCCGGCTGTGAGGCGGGCGGCGGGCTCGATAATGATGGACCGGCGGGCGCGGATGCCCCGCCTGCTACTCCGGCAAGGCCCAAGACCTCAAGATGGCCCAAGGCGTCGATGTTCAGATCGGGCGGGACCGCTCCGACCGGGACCGTCGCCGGCGGAATGAGCGGACTCCATGACTGGCCATTCCATATAAATCCGCACTAGGTGGAACAGCGCCACCAAGGTGAAGATTATCCCAGCCAACACAGAGATGATCCGGCGGCGGCCAATCCAGCAATACCATTGCTCACTTTGCGCTGGACTTTTCCCGCAAAGAGAGCGTCTGTGGCGGTTACGGACAGCGAGCCTCACTGGCTCACTCCTATCTCCCCCGCCAGCGCCCGTCGGCCTCCGCGGGGTTTGGGTGGTGGCAGCGCGATGTTGCGCCGGCACGAGTGAGAGGAGTTTTTT
>VAZL01000677.1:556-3013 GCA_005883445.1 Alphaproteobacteria bacterium
CGCCTTGCGGACGGTAGGGAGATAGTCGGATGGGGGTGCACCGAATCCAGTTCGCGATGATCTGCTTCAGCTTCTCCCGCGGATCGTCGGCGTCCGCCATGTCCTCGGCCCGAGGCTGACCAACGGCTCCGTGAGGCGACGGAGCTCGAGCGCGGGCGCATTCGATGGCCATCGCCAGATAGCGCGAAATTCCGTCGAATAGCTGGGAATTCTGCTGGCTGGCCGAGCACTCTCCAAATGATCATGGCTGACCCGCTGCCAGGCGGTTGCGCACGACACCGATGTGGTTGCGCAACAGATACATCATGCTTTCATAAGCGATCGGCATCCTGAGCTGGTTTGCCTGCTTCTCGAGCTGATGGAGGCGCGCCATCAGCTGAGCGGCATCGGTTGGTCCGCCGCCGCCTGTGATCTCGTCCTCCAGGAATCTCAGCTCGCCGTACAGTCGCGCGATCTTCCGGCGCATCAACCAGCCATACAAAGCAGGCAGAAACCGCATCATCGGGTACAGCACGGCGACGATCGGGATGAGCAGGACGAGCAGGTGTCCGACCAGCGACGCCATCCAGAACGGAAGATTGTGCTGCAGGAACGGCTGCCCGGATTTGTAGAACTGAACGGCCTCGCCGCTCAGTGATTTGGGTGACATGAAGGTGCTGGATGTCAAGTTTGAACGGATGGGAGAATTCCAGGCGCGATGGCCGGCATCCGAAACCCTACCCAAAAGCCGACATCACCTACACCCTTCAAACTATTTATGATCAAGGTACCACGAACCTTCCCAATCGGCGGCGGGTGGATTTGCTTGGAGGCTCTCGACGCGCATGGCGAGCGTCGTCGACGGACCGTCGGCGGGGACGGCTTCGAGGGCTGCATTAAAGGCGCGGCGTGCTTCGTCCCAGTTGCGGGCGCGGTATGCAGCAAGCCCCTCGGAATATCGGGTCCGCAACAGCAATTGGTCCGGCGTGAGCTCACCCTTACGCCCCATGATCTCGAACACCACCTGGGGAGAGGTCTGGCCAACCACCACCAATCGATCGATTTCGCGCGCCTCGATAGCGGCACCAGCCGCGGCGACAGTGGCTTCTGAAACCAAAGAGCGGCCACTGTATATTTTATTCGCCCCTTCCAGGCGCGACGCCAAGTTCACCGTGTCGCCCATAACGGTGTAGCTCATCATAAATTCTGAGCCGATGCTGCCGACCAATGCCTCGCCGGTAGCGATGCCAATTCGGATGTCGCATTGCATAGGTATGGTACGAACGCCGAGAAGTTCAGGCAGTTCCTTGCGCAACGTCGCAATACGCCCAATCATATCGATCGCGGCGAAACATGCAAAACGAGCCTGATCTGCCTCGTCGATAAACGGCGGCCCCCAATAGGCCATTATCGCGTCACCGATGTACTTGTCGATTATCCCTCGGTGGCTGCGGATTGGCTCTGACATGGTCGACAGGTAGCGGTTCATCACCTTGACAAGACCCTGCGGCGTCACGCTTTCGCTCAGGCTCGTGAATCCCTTCAAATCGCAGAACAACACGGTCATGACGCGGCGTTGGCCTTCGGTGGCGGCCAATGCCGGTTGGTCGATCAATCCTTCCACGACTTTCGGGTCGATATATCTGCCGAAGGTTTCTCGGATCCGCTCATTTTGGCGCAACTGCTCAACCATGCGATTGAACGCGGCCGACAGTTGGCCGATCTCGTCCCGCGTCGTGATATCGATCGATCCATCGAGGCGGCCCGCTTCGACAGCGCGGGTGCCCTCGAGCAACCGCCGCACTGGACGAGTTATGCCGTCGCTGACGAGAATCGCGAAAATCAATCCGAGTATCGCAGCAAGCGCCGTAACAATTGCCGACACTAATGTGGCTCGTTGCTGATTCCGCATAACCGTCGCGGCGCTCGCATGGACCTGCGCCAGCATGTCAGCGCGGATGGTGTCGATCTTTTGATTGAACTCGTCGCGGAGCGTGTCGACTCGCGCTAGAGCGCGTCTGGCCTCCACGAAATCCCGTGCATCGAGCAGTGGAAGCATTTGAGCAGTTTCATCGTTCAAATGACGGCGGAGATCGCTGGTTGCCGTATCTATCCGGCTCTCGATGCGCGCCAGCGCGGCATTGTCCGAGGGCGTCGTGACATCCTCGATTATCGCGATGATGAGTTTACGCGCGGCAGCCGCTTCCTGCTCGACTTCAAGGCCTTTGGCTTCAAATATCCTAAATCGCTCCGCATAGCCCGCTTCGTCCGGTGGGGCTTGCATTTTTGCAATGACCATCCAGCGAAGCGCGAGGGCACGTTCGAGCGAACGGACATTCATCCGTGCCAAATTACCGTAGGCCGGGATATACCTCGTCGTTAGCTCATCGAGCAGATGACCAACTCCGCGCGCGATCACCATCGATAGAACCGACGTAATCACCATGAGGACAACCAGCCCCACAGCGATGCTGACGA
>VAZL01000678.1:0-1917 GCA_005883445.1 Alphaproteobacteria bacterium
TCCTGGACCGCGCGCGCGTATTCGCCCTTGTTGAGATACGTTTGGGCGCGGTTCGCGAAAGCGCTAGCGTAGTCGGGATTGAGCTTGATTGACGCGTCGAAATCTTCGATCGCGCGGTCGTACTCGCCCTTTTTCTGGTAAGCCACGCCGCGGTTGTTGAAGGCCCTGGCGTAGTTGGGATCGAGCTTGATCGACTGATCGTAGTCCTGGACGGCGCGATCGTACTCGCCCTTTGCCGTGTAGGCATTGCCGCGGTTGTTGTAGGCGATGACCAGGCTTTGCGGCGTCTGCGCGCTCGAATTGATGAGCGCAGTGCACCCATCGACCTGAATATCAGGTGACGTGCGGTCCGCGCCGTTGCAAAGTTCAACGTTCTTAAGCAGCTGCGATCTCTGTGCCGCGCTCACTCCCCCGAGCAACAGCAGCATCAGCGCCGACGCCGTGCCGCGGACAACAGCGCGCCCTGCGCTATGATACATCTCCTGCTCCCTGGTGGCGTTGCTTCAAACCAAGGCGTGAGCGAACAGGTCTAGAAAAGCACCGCACTGAGGATTGTTTTAAATTAATGGCACGCGGTGGCGGCTTGGTTCGACTTTTAGAAACGCCGGTGAGCCTGTTACTGCGTTGGAAGCCTGCGCCATGATCGAGGGCGGCTTAACAGCCCCGGCAAATTTTGAAGTTCACGTCGAAATTGCTTTCGGCCTGTTGCCGGGACGTTGTCCGTGTCGCTTGGCGCTGCTTAACGGGCTGCCCGCGCTTATTCTCCTCAATACCTGCGCGCTTCTTTGTCGCGCTGCTCTTGTTCTCTTCAACCTTGCTCTTGTTCTCTTCGATAAGGGTGGAAAATTTGACAGTCCCGTCATCGGAGATTTCAACGTGTGGCGTGGTGCCTCGAATCCCCATGGTCGCGACCGGGGTGTCAATCTTCATATCGCCGGTCTTGGCCACCTTGCCGGCAATGAAGGTGAATGTCCCCTTAGATAGACTGATTAGCGTCGAATTCGACTTCCCATTCGGGTCATACACGAACTCGTTCAATTCCATGCGTGCGTTGCTGGAAAGGTTGAACGCGGTGCCGTCGGTGAAAGTAATGCCAACCTTGCCATCGGCGCCGGTCTGGACCACGTCGCCCTTGTAAACGGGATCCCCGATCGCCGTCGGACCGGCGCCGCTGCCGGCGGGAACATTCGCCTGAACGACCACCGCGTTCGCATGCTCGATGGTCACTGAACCCGTCGCCGTTACTACCTTTCCTATGGGGGTCGTTTCGAGAACCCCTGCGGAAGACTGCGCGGGATTGCTTTGTGCCCTCGCCGCACCCGGTAGGACGACGCTTGCGGATAGGATCAGGCCGGCCATAAACCCGGCTATTATTTGGGCGCGCATTTGGTTCCACTCGCCAAAAGTGAACGTCTTTACTAGCACACTCCTGTACGCGGAACAACGTGGGGCTGCGTTGGCGCCATTTCGATGGGGAACGGGATGGCCGCGCGCGGGTTGCTACGGTTCCCGGCGTCCCCGACAATGTCAAGCTTTCCAAGCACTTAACCGCTTCCGGGCCGCAATCTATAGCTTAGGACTATAGCTTATTCAACTGTTGATCCCAGTTCAATTATATTCTACCTATAACGGAATAAAATGGTCAAAGAGGCGGGCCACCTACCTGTGTCCAAAAATCAACGATTGACAGGGTGCAGTAAAACCGATGCTCGTGGCGGCTGCGGCCGCCGCTCTGTCATTTTTAGATGTGTGAAGTACCTCACACACTGCATGGGCTGGGGTGGCTAAGAACCCGAGGCCGATGATCGCCATTCACGGCACTGAACCGACCACCCACAAAGACAAAGACGAAGACTGCATTGGGAAGAATATATAGAGAACGGTGAAAGCGACTCATCGCGAGGCCCCACAGCACAG
>VAZL01000678.1:1976-2428 GCA_005883445.1 Alphaproteobacteria bacterium
GCCAACCCAGCCGCCGGCGGGAGCGGCGGCGCCGATGTTGCTCAAGTCGAAGTCGGTAATTCCGCCTGCCGGCACGACGTGATCGAGACCGGCGCCGACGGCGCGGTCAACTTGACCTTCACCGATGGCACCGCGTTCAAGCTTTCGAACGACGCCCGCATGGCGCTGAACGAATTCGTTTCCGATCCGAGCGGGACCTCGAATTCAGCCCGGTTTAGTCTCAACCAAGGCGCCTTCACTTTCACTGCCGGCAAGGCAACGAAGAGCGGCGGTCTCAAGATCGATTCGCCTGTCGCAAGGATCCGAGGCACCTTGCAAGATCGCGGAATCGGCGCCCTGACGCTCGCCTTGAGCTTCTCGGTGATCGAGGAAATCCAGGCCCGGAGCTGGCCCGACGCGTTCTTGGACGATGACGCCGTAGCCTACAAGGATTTGGCGCACGGCACCTACGA
>VAZL01000679.1 GCA_005883445.1 Alphaproteobacteria bacterium
CGATCACCATGAACACAGCGGTGACCATGACGAACGTAGAGAACTCCGGACGGATCGGCGACCGAGCCCAGTAGGCCAATCCTGCCGCAACGATCAGAGTTATGATTGACACGATGGCTTTAACGTCGGCCGGCATGTCAGCAACCCGCATCGTGGACGAGGTGGAACTCGCGCGGCATCACCCTCTGATCCCAGGCCCTTTAATAATTTCCGACCGGAACGGCGGCTGCCTCATCGGGACGCTTGGGTGTGCCGCGTAACTTTTGCTTGAGGTAGCGCGTCTCATAGCCGTTGAAGAGATGGCCCAGCAGGCCGCGGTTGAGATCCGAAGTCCCGAACAGCCAGTCGGCGATCGGAAACGTAAGATTCATATTGACCTCCATCATCAGCCGCCCGTTGTGGTGGGCGGTGTGATGCCGCCGCAGCGAATTGACGAAGGGGCAATTCCGAACGAACCAATTTTCCTCGACGTGGCAGCAGAAATGCATGAACTCGTAGACCAGATACATGCCGGTCGTGACGCACATAAAAAGCCAACCGACATTCGAGGTAAAAATCTTGCCGAGGATGATGGCCAACGGCAGAGACATGAGGATTCCTTGTGATCGCGAAACCGCATTTCCTCGTCGGTAAAAAACTGATGATGATTGAGGGTATGTCGTTCGTAGATCGAGCGCAGGCCCTTGATATTGACCGGCCGGTGCATGATGAATTTGTGGACGGCCCACTCAAAAATATTCGTGAAAAAAAACGTCAGCGGCACGGTCAGCCATTCCAGCAGCGTCACGTCGTGAATGTGCTCGACGTAGATGTAAAACGCGGCGGCCCCCATCGCATAGATGATAAAGATATGGAAATAACCGTCGTACCAGCCGAGGATTCGGGACCGATATTCGTTTCGGAAGGCGATCTGGCGCGGGCTGATCATCGGCGGCCTCTGAGATCCATGATCTAATATATCACAAGTCTATCACGCGGCCGTCCCCGCGTTCAAGGCCAAAATCGCTGACCGACATCATAGCAGCCACGTCATTTCAGCGCCGCAAGCGCCGCGTCGATTTCACCGCCGGTCAAGCGCCAGTCGTTGTCTAGATTGGCGACGACTTTCTTCATGAAGGGTTCAACGAGCTTGATGGCGCGCTGGTTATCGCCCAGATGCTCGACCAGAATCGCTAGCGCAAGCTGTTGCGGGCTCGCACCTTCATAGCTCCACTCGAATCCGAACGTCGTGAACCGTTTGACGTCGTAATGTTCGTCCAGACGATTGCCATCCACGGTTACAACGAGGCCGTCGATGGTACGCCTGCCTTCGTACACCTTCGATGTGGAAGCCATCAGTGCGATCCCCGGCTCGACTCTGTCGCGGTGTTATCTAGCGGGATTGTACGGTCGCACGCGTGAAGCTCTCGACGTAGTCCATCAAGCGATCCGTTGCCTGCGCGGCGCCTTTCGCATCCCCGCGGCCGATCGCCAGCGCCTGATTGGCGTGGAGCCTGGCACAAAGGGGTAAATCAGCGGTCATGCGGTAATGCATGTACCAAAAGCGCCGCGACAAACCTTGCAGGAACTTCATCGCGCGCGCCGCATAATCGTTTCGCGCCGCGTCGACAATCAGTTGATTGAGCTCCCGGTCGAGACGCATGAAGACGATGTCGTTGTTCGTCCGCGCGGCCTTTTCCATTCCACGCGCGATGGCCAGGAAGCGTTGCTTTTCCTCCTCGGTCGCGCGCTCGGCACTGGCGCGGCTCAGGAGTCGTTCAATTTCCCGCCGCGCCTCCAGCACGCGAAGCTGGCTGTGCGGATTGATCTCCGAGACCAGAATTCCCTTGCGCGGCAGGATGGTGACGAGACCCTCGAGCGCAAGCTTTTGCAGCGCTTCCCGGATCGGTGTGCGCCCGATCCCGAGCGACGCCGAAAGCGATTGCTCCGACAGGACGTGTCCGGGCTTGAGCCGCAGCGTGACGATGAGTTCCTCGATCTGCTTGTAAGCCTGCTCGGTCAGAGTTTCCGGTCGCTCAGGAGCCGATACGGTCTTCAGTTTGCTCGTGGGCGCATGCCTCGTCATCGCGACCTCGGCAAATCCGCCCTAAACCTGACGACGCTTGGCGACCATTGCCGCAAATTTCTCGTATTCGGCGTCGTCGACCGTGTAGGAATGATCGTCGTCGGGAAAAATGCCTTGCTTGACCTCCTCGACATATTGCCTCACGCCCGCAACCGCGACCTCGGTCAGCTTGGCATAGCGTTTGGTGAATTTCGGCTTGAAATCGGTAAAGACGCCGAGCAGGTCGTAACAGAGGAGAATCTGGCCGTCGGTGCCCGCGCCGGCGCCGATTCCGATCGTGGGGATCGTCAGCTGTTCGGAAATCAACTTGGCGATCTTCGCCGGCACAGCTTCGAATTCGAGCATGAAACATCCGGCATCCTCGATCGCGAGCGCATCCTCCAGAATCTTCATCGCGGCCTCGGCCCGGCGACCCTGGATCTTAAATCCCCCGAACATCGCGATCGTGTGAGGCGTAAGGCCGATGTG
>VAZL01000680.1 GCA_005883445.1 Alphaproteobacteria bacterium
CAGACGATGCCGGTGAAAATGCCGAATTTTAGAAAGAGTTTTTGCCGCAACTGAATTCAATGATCGTCACGTCCGGAAACCCACGTCGCAAGAACCGTGATGTCGTTCGGGTCGAAGGCCACGAGGTCGGCGCGATATCCGGGCGCAAGCTTGCCGAGCGTTTGCTCGAGGCCAAGGAAGGCGGCCGGATGCGCCGACGCAAACCGTAGCGCGTCCGGCAATGGAACTCCGAGCAGGCGAATGCAATTTCTGACGGCGGCCGCCATGTCGAGAACCGTCCCCGCGAGCGTCCCATCGTCGGTGACGCAGTAGCCCTCCCGCGCAGTGATATTTTTCCCGTGCAGGCTGAAATTGGCGCGGCTTCCGCCGACGGGGGGCATCGCATCGGTCACGAGCATAGGATGGCCGAGGCCCCGCAGCGCCAGGCGTAGCATGGCGGGGTCGACATGCACGCCGTCGACGATAAGCCCATACCAGGCGTGAGGCGATTCGAGTGCGTGCGCGATTGGTCCTCCTTCCCGGCTGGACAAGGGTCGCATGGCATTGAAGAGGTGCGTGAAGCCCGTGAGCCCCTCCGCCATGGCAGCTCGGGTCTGCCGGTAAGATGCCATGGAATGACCGAGCGATACGCGAATGCCGGCTGCGACGAGCTGGGCGATGAATCCCGGCGGCACGACTTCGGGCGCCAGGGTCACGAGCAGCACGCCGTTGCGCGGCGCCGTCAGAATCGTAAGCTCGTCCGCGGACGGGGATCTGATCTGGCGCGGGTCGTGCACGCCGGGTTTTTCGGAAGATAAAAAGGGGCCCTCGAGGTGAATGCCGAGAATGCCAGGTTCTTCGCTGGCGGCGGCGTTGGCCGCATCCAATGCCAGCCGCATCTTCTGCGGGCTGTCGCTTATGAGCGTCGGCAGCAAACCGGTTGTTCCAAATTTTCTATGCGCTGCCGCGATGCTGCGAACGCCTTGCACGGTCGGTTGATCGTTGAACAGTACGTCTCCGCCGCCATTCGCCTGCACGTCGATGAATCCGGGCGCAAGCCACGCATCTTCCGCCAGCTCGCGAATGGGCGTGGTGCGCGGCAGGTCGCTCGTCGGAACGAGGTCCACGATGCGAGCACCGTCCAGGACGACAGCTGTATGCTCGTGCACGACGGTGCCGTCGAAAACGTGGTCCGCGGCGATGGCGTGCACCCCTGAGCTATTCATCTGGTCCGCGTTACCTTTTGCAAATGGCGCGGAAGATCAACGTTGATGCCACGGCATTGGGCGACGCGAATGGCGAGCGCATAGAAGCTCTGGATCAGGCACACCGCGTCGGTGTCGGGGTGATCCGGCGCGAGAGCGGGCAAAGTACCCGCCTGCTGCTCCCCGTGGTCCGTCATGAATACGCTGGCATTCTTGCGGCGAAGATCCGCAGCGNTATGACGACTCCACGAGGGCAATCGGACCATGGAGGAATTCAGCGCCGCTGAAGGCTTCGGCATGAAGATTTGAGGTCTCCTTCAATTTCAAGGCGGCCTCACGCGCGATCGCGAGCGTGGGGCCTCGTCCCAGGCTCACGAGGCTCGTCGCCTCGCACAGCGCGTTCAAGGCCGCGCTCCAGTCGAGCTGCATGGCAGCCACGAGACGATCCGGCAGACGCTCGATCGCCGCCCGCAATTCATCCAAGCCGGCCCAGCCCGCGACAACATGAAGCAAAGCGGAAAGGCTGGTGACGAATGTCTTCGTTGCTGCCACGCTGAGCTCGGGCCCTGCGGCCATCGGGAGCACAATGCCGGAGGACTTCGCCAATGGGCTGTCGGTATCGTTGACGATGGTTGCGGTCAGCGCGCCTGCGGCATTGGCCATCTCGACCGACTCGATGAGGTCGTCGCTCCTTCCGGATTGCGAGACCGTGAGGAAGAGCTGACCGTTGAGCTTGAAGCGCTGCTTGTAGATGGTAGCGACATTGGGCGCAAAAGCACCGACCGGGATGCCGAGATGTCGCTCGATCAGATGCTTCCCGAACGTCGCCGCATGGGCCGAGCTCCCGCGCGCGCTGGTAAGGACAAAGTTCGGCGGCTCGCGCTTGAGGCAACGCAGGAGCTCAGCTAGCGGAGCTTCGAGCGCCTTCGGCTGCTGCCCCACGGCGTCGGGGCTTTTTTGCCAGTCCGCTTCCATGTTGACGCGGTTGTCGCTCACCGGGATCGCCCCGGGGCAGTGAGGCCGCGGTGCAAGGATTCTGCTGCCTTGCGGGCCAGTTGCAGTGCGCCGGCGACCGCGTCGCCGCGAGGCGCAACAAGATGATGTCGCGTGGAGTCCGTCAGCCAAGGCTCGATCGATGCCGCGAGGCCACCGACTAGCGACAGGCGATCCACCCCGAAGTCGATGAGCCGTTGCGCCAGCGCATCGACATGCCCGCCGGCAAGCCGCAGGAGCTCAACCGCCACCGAGTCATTGGCCAAAGCATGCTCAACGATGTCCGGCGCGAAGGTGGCGAAATCCTTGGGCGATGCGCCCGTCATCCAATGCACGATCGCGTGCGGATCCGACCGGAATTTTGCAAAAAGCAAACGCAGCAGCGCCGACCACGGCATGCGCCCATCGTAGGCCCATAGCGCACGGCGAAGTGCCTCGCAGCCGAGCCAAGCGCCGCTTCCTTCGTCCGAGATCGGCCAACCCCAGCCGCCAACTCTATATTGCCGTCCATTGAGTTCGGCCCAGCCGATGCTGCCGGTGCCGATCACGATGATGCCGCCGTCGCGCCCGCCATGTGCCCCGACGCATGCCGCCTGGGCATCGGTGACGAAAACCGCTATGCGATAGGGATGCTCGTGCCGGCGCGCAGCCTCGAGCTGGCTGGGTTCGCTGGCTCCCGCCAACGCCACGCAGGCCACAACCCTTTCGAAGTCGCGCGACGACAATCCCGCCCCATTCATGCATTGGGTCGTGGCCTGGAGGACCGAGGCAAAGCTTTGCTCCACTCCAAGGCGAAGGTTGGCCGCGCCTGCGACCCCTTCACTTAGCGTCGTACCCGAGATATTGCAAAGGCGGGCGCGACAGCGGCTGCCGCCGCCGTCGATTCCGAGCAAAAGGAAGTCCGCCAGGGCGTTCATTTCCAATGCTCCGTCAATCCCCTAACGCGCGAGAACCAATCAGGAGCGAAAAGCGTTCTTCTGCGTGTCAACACTCTGCGTGATCCATGGATACCGAACGCGCGAGCCCACGATATTCTGATCTCGATGTATGGGCGCCTTTGGACATCGTCGAGGCGATGATCGAGGGTCAATTTACCGCAGTCGCCGCGGTAAGAGCGGCCCGCTTCGTACTTTTGGAGGCTGCGCTTGCTGCCGCCGAAAGACTACGAAACGGCGGTCGGCTGGTCTATGTCGGCGCCGCCGACCTTCAGCTGGCCGCAAGAGCGGCTGTTACTTTTTATAGCTGGCGGCCGGAACGCGTTGCTGCAGTCGGTGGAAGGCGCCGAGGACGCGGTCGATCAAGCTGCCCGGCTCACCCAACAACACGAAATCGGCTCTGCAGACGTGGTCATCGCAGTTGCTGCTAGCGGCACCACGCCGTTCACCTTGTCCTGCCTAACCGAAGCAAAGCGACGGGGCGCTTTGACAATTGGAGTTGCAAACAATCGCGATACGCCGATCCTGAAAGAGGCCGATCATGCAGTCCTGCTGGATACCGGCGCGGAGCCGATTGCGGGATCCACCAGAATGAAAGCGGGAACGGCGCAGCGTATCACCCTCAACGTCTTCTCATCTTTGGTCATGATCTTGCTGGGGCGGGTCTACGATGGACTGGTGGTGGACCTACAGGCGGTTAGTCAGAAGCTCATACGACGCAGCGAAGGCATCCTCACGCGACTCACTGGCAGCAGCACCGAGCAGGCGCGCGAGGCATTGCATCGTGCAAACGGCAACGTAAAGCTTGCCGTGCTGCTTCTGCACGGGTGTGACGTGAAGGAGGCGACAGACGTTCTCCACCGCGCCGGTGGGCAACTACGTGCGGCACTCGCCGACATCGGAAAGCCCGGTCCCGAACCCGCCGATCTAAGCGATCTGCCGACGTCGTGATGGGACGGGCGCCAGACCAAAGGACTGGTCATCAGACATAGCGTTGTGACCCTGAGCGTTTGGCGCTGGTATAAGGTCGAGAAGCATTCCTCGCTACGGTTTGCACTTCGTCTTTGGGAGGAGGACCCGGAGAGCGATTAGCTCGCTTGTTGAATATGGGAGCGCAGCATGGGCCTTGGAGCCAAAAACTTCGAATCCTCCTTGTGCCACAAGTGATCGCAGGCGCAGAACGGGCAGAACTTGCGCGTAAACGGACCGGGTGAGCGCGTGAATTCCTTGGGATCAACATCCATGCCCATGAACATGTAATGACCGGTGAGCCGGCAGCGCGTAATGACCTGAGCCATCGCACTCCTCCGTCCTAAATAATAAGGCCGCTGAGACAACATCGCCGGTCGGCGAAAGTTCCGCGGGGCGCGAAGCTTTGCGGCCCTGACTGGACCTCGCTGGCTACGGGTTGTTCGCGGCGATCTCGATGATGAGCTTCTTGAGGATGGCGTCGGCGAACGTTTCGTAATTCCGCGCGGCGACCACGAAGGCGCCGGGGCCGCCGATTACGCTGTCGTAATAGTAGCGATCGAGATCAGGCTCGAGCGCGAGAATCGGCAGGCCATTGATCCCGATGCCGGCTGCCACCGCTTCGTCGCGGGCGAGCGTGACCGGGCGACCTCGATTGTTGGAGCCGTCGCCGGAGACGTCGATGACGCGCCGGTTGGCGCGAAACGAACTTTGCGCAAACAGCGTCGCCGCGTAGTCGATGGCGCCGCTGATGGAAGTGCCGCCGCCGAACAATTGGCGCGGCGCGCGCTCGATCGCATCGGAAAATGCGACGGCGGTTTCCTCGCCCCCGATCAGTGTCCATCCCACCACCTGAACCTGCAGCATCGGTCCCGTCCATTGCACCATCGTAACGGCAATTGCGCGGTTGGGTCCGGAGCGGACGGCTTGCAGCACGCGCGCATGCCGGAAGGCTGCGACGTAGCCGCGCTTTTGCAGTTCGAACCGGACCTGATCGACGCTGCCCGACGCATCGACAGCGAGCACGAGCTGCAGATCGACGGCGGTTTGCGCCGCCGCCCCTCCGACGATGGCAAGCAGGATGAACAGCGCCCACCCGATGGCGCGCCAGATCCCAGCGCGCTTACGATAAGCGTGAAGGCGGGTGTTCATTGTTGTCGTTTGAACATGAGTTGTCCGGTCGCGGCGAGATGTACGACCATCACCGTAACTTGATCGATTTTCATAAGCAATTTCGAGTGTCTAGAGGCGATGGAGGTCGGAGACGGCGGCAGGCGTGGTCAAACCGAAGTTGCCATGAAAGCTGCACGCTAACAGCTGCACGCTAACAGCCACGTCGATTGCGCGAAACGGTCGCGCGCGCAGTCCGATACGTGCGGGCGAGATAACACATAATGTCGGCATGCTGACACTGCGCAAGCGGCGGGCAATTCGGACAAATTTTAGGCCAAAACCAACGGGTAATGCCGGTGACAGCAAGCCTTTCGAGACTTCTGGCGGTCGGTTGGTGTGGGGAAAATACTCATCGTCGTCGTCAGTGAATTGTGAAATGATGCGCAATGCGTTCTGCTCGGCAATCAGCCATTCGACTGCTGCAGCTGATGATGGTTGCGTCGGTGGTGTTGCCGGTCGTTCTGTTCGCCTTTGCGGCCTGGCTGAACTACCGCCATGAGTATGCCGTC
>VAZL01000681.1 GCA_005883445.1 Alphaproteobacteria bacterium
CACCTTCACGAGCGCGTGAAGCACATCGTCGACGCGCTGCCGCAGGTGCGGGCGATCTTTCTCATCGATCGGGATGGCCGGCCGCTCGTTTCCAGTCAGCTACGGCGAATACCGAGCGACTTTAACTCGCGCGAGCGAAGCTTCTTCAACGTGCACGTGGCCGGCGATGTCGGTACCTATGTCAGCGATGTTCTCACGCCGCGGTTGACAGGTCTCAGTACGCCTTTCTTTGTTCTCTCCCGGCGTCGGCCCTCGGCGAACGGCACGTTCAACGGCGTGACCGCCATCGCCGTGCTGCCGCAGTACTTCGAGGAGTTCTATGCGCTCATCGGCCGCAGCCCGGGAAGCCTTTACGCGCTGCTCCGTGCTGACGGCAGATTTCTGGCCCGTTATCCGGAGCGGCCCGACCGGTCTCTGCAGCCAGGCAGCGCTCTGCACACGATGA
>VAZL01000682.1 GCA_005883445.1 Alphaproteobacteria bacterium
TCCGGTCGCGGCGAGATGTACGACCATCACCGTAACTTGATCGATTTTCATAAGCAATTTCGAGTGTCTAGAGGCGATGGAGGTCGGAGACGGCGGCAGGCGTGGTCAAACCGAAGTTGCCATGAAAGCTGCACGCTAACAGCCACGTCGATTGCGCGAAACGGTCGCGCGCGCGGTCCGATACGTGCGGGCGAGATAACACATACACATAATGTCGGCATGCTGACACTGCGCAAGCGGCGGGCAATTCGGACAAATTTAGGCCAAAACCAACGGGTAATGCCGGTGACAGCAAGCCTTTCGAGACTTCTGGCGGTCGGTTGCTGTGGGGAAAATACTCATCGTCGTCGTCAGTGAATTGTGAAATGATGCGCAATGCGTTCTGCTCGGCAATCAGCCATTCGACTGCTGCAGCTGATGATGGTTGCGTCGGTGGTGTTGCCGGTCGTTCTGTTCGCCTTTGCGGCCTGGCTGAACTACCGCCATGAGTATGCCGTC
>VAZL01000516.1 GCA_005883445.1 Alphaproteobacteria bacterium
AGCCATGCGAGCATCGCTGCACCACACAACGAGGCAGCGCTCACGCAACCCACCGGCGCAGGGTTTGGATCCGTCGTCGTCCATACGTTCGCCAAGGTTCCATCTCCGTCGGCCTTGTGCGTCCCAACCCTTGTTTATTAGCACGCAGTTGGCACGATGTTACAATGTAACATCATCAAGTTGCGGTGACCAACCTCCCGGTCGCGGGGGGTTGGCGATGGCGCCGGAGTGGTTGTTCTGGGGCGCACCGCCTTCACTCGGCCGCTTGCAGTTCGCCTCGGCGGCGCGATGCGTCGCGCGGTCGCGTCGGACATCGACTCCCCCCGTGTTGTATGTTGGCATTGTTCATCTAATAGCAGCCATGTAGCAAGTAATACCTGGATCAACATTGAGGACTTCTAAAGTAGAACAAGCGCTACGATGCCACGGCTCCCCGACGAGATATCCGCCGTGCGAAGAGGGCCGCGGCCGCGGTTCGTAACCGCGGCGTTGTTCGGTCTTGGCAGCGCCGTTTTCGCGGTCAGGCGGCAGTCGCGGTCGCCGATGGTTGCTTATATTGCTTGAGCCGCGGAAAAACCTCGTTGGCGAACAGCGTCAGGTTCTCGACTGTGTCGGCGTGCGACATGGCGCCAGCGTGGCCCATCATCAAGAGATTTCCCATGCCGCCACAATACTCGCAAAAATCGACCATCTGTTCGTAGACCTGGGTAGGCGTGCCGCAAAACAAGATGGCGGCATCGATCAGTTCCTGTACGCTCGCGCTGCGCATGTCGATGACACGTCGATCCTTGGTATAGCTGCGCGGCGGCGTTTCGCCACGCATGAGCCTCGCATTGTCCGCAGCCGATAGGAATCCAGGCGGATTGCGGAACGGCAGAAAGACGATGGCGGCCGAGCGCAGATAGCTCGCCACGCGTTCGCCCCGCTCGCGCGCCTCCCGTTCATTCGATGCGACGGCGACCAGCCCCAGATAGGCAAATCGATCGGCGGCCGGCGCCGGCCGCCCTTTGGACATGTATCCCTCGCGATAGACGTCGTACAGCGCGCGCGTGTTATAGCCGGTACCCAACGTCGCAATGACGTATCCGCGCTCGCCGAGGACGCGCGCATTGTTCTTGCTGCCGGTAGTGCTCCAGATCGGGGGGTGCGGCTGCTGCCAGGGGCGCGGCCAGATGTTCACATGGCGATAGTGGAAGTGTTCGCTCTCCCAGTTGAACGGCTGGTCATGGCTCGTCATCGCCTTCACAATAAAGTCATGGGCCTCCCAAAAGCGGTCCATTACGCCGACCGGATTCTGGTTCGAGGACGGAAATTCGTACGGCACGCCCTTGATGAAACCCATGTCGAGCCGGCCGCGCGATACGACGTCGACGGTCGCAAGCTCCTCGGCAACACGCAAAGGATCCTGCCGGTGACCGATCGGGTAACCGAGCACGAGGAGACGCGCGCGCTTGGTCTGGCGTGCCAATATCGACAATCCCACGATCACGGTCGATGACATGCAAGTCGCGGTTTGGTGGTGTTCATTCAGCATGATGTCGAAGCCGAGTTCATCGGCCAGCAGCCACTCGTCGTAATAACGATGGAACAGATCGGCGGCGATCGTCGGGTCGCATTTGCGGTTGGGAAGATTGACCCGCAATGACCCCCCGTGGTCCCTCCAGGCATCGGGATATGGCTGCTCAGTGAATTGGTACACCCTCATTGCGATGTCTCCTCGACGAAGGAAAAGATGCGATCGGCAAATATCTCGGGCTGCTCCAAATGGGGAAAGTGGCCAGCGCGTTCGATCAACTCGAATCGCGCACCGGTAATGGCTGCGCAATAGGCGCGCCCGTAAGGCTCGGACAGAATGCGATCGTTCGCTCCCCACAGGACCAATGTCGGAATGCGGATACGGTGGAGGCGTCCTCGAAGCTTGGGATCATGCATGTAGGGCGACCAGGCATACCGCGCGGTCGCTTCTCGGTTGCGGGCTGCGGCCAGAACCTGCGCGTCGGGCATCGTCTTGTAGTCGTGGGTACCCGCAGCGGGATTGAAATACGCAAGTTGAACATACTCGCTCTCTGGAATTGCGTAGATATCGACGATGTCTCGCGTTTCGCGGTCGCCGACCTTGATTCCCACTGCATTGGCGAGCACGAGGTGCGACAGCCGCTCGCTCGACTTGATCGCGATTTCGGCGGCGATCCAGCCGCCGAGCGATACGCCTACCACGATAATTTGGCGTAGATCGAGCTGTTCCAATAGATCGAGGTAGAAATACGCAAGGTCGTCTACGGTATCGAAGGACCTCGGTTGTTCCGAGCGTCCAAAGCCGGGATGGATGGGCGCCAGCACGCGCGTGCGACTCGCAAGCTGATCGAGCACCGGGCTGACCGGTTCGATGCCGATTTCAGGATGCAGGAACAGCACAACGATGGAGGACGCTGGGTCGGCGGTCATCGGCGGTATTCAGCGGTCGTCATGCCGACATGGCCGTTAAGAGGGCTCGACGTCACGTTCATTGAGCTGACTTGATGCCGAGGATTTTGGCAATCTCAGCGAGTTTGGCGCGCTGCTGCTCGATTGCAGCGGCGAATTCGGAAGGTCCGCGAACGTTGACGAGCTGCCCGGTGGCTGCGAACCGAGTGGCAATGACCGGATCGGCCACGGCAACCTCGCCAAGAGCAACCGCGATGCGTTCGCGCAATTCGCTCGACATCCCGCGTGGCCCGAATAATCCCACAAGACTCTCCATTTCGAGCGCCGGGTAGCCGGCCTCCGTGACCGTGAGAACTTCAGGCGCGCTGGGGGCGCGCTTGCGACTAGTCACCGCCAGCACCTTGACCCTGCCGGTCTGCATCTGGGGCTGCACGACCGCAAATGACGTCATCAATACCTGAATGCGCCCCTCGGCGAGATCGTTGGGTGCCTGCAGGATATCGCGATAGGGGACTTTTGCCATCTGCAGGCCGGTGCTCTTGAGGAAGCCAAACAACAGGAAATCAGCATTACCGTTGGCGGCCGCCGCGTTGAGCTTTCCAGGTTGCGCGCGCGCAAGCTCCACGAGTTCGCCCAGCGAACCAATCTTCAGTGACGCCGAGCTCGAAATGGCGAGGATGATCGCGGAAACGCTCGCGATCGGCAGCAGATCGCGCTCGACGTCGTATGGAAGCTTCTCGTGCTCATAAGGATGCACCGTGAAGGTCCCGACGGGCGCGAACAGAAGCGTATGGTCGTCGTTGGCGGCGATGAAAGCAGCAACCGCGACCAGGCCGTCGCCGCCCGGACGATTTTCCACCAGGACCGGCTTGCCCCAGCGGGCGGCCAATCGATCCGCGAACAATCGCGCCGTAATGTCCGTTCCACTGGCGGCTCCGAACGGCACGATGAAACGAACTGTTCGCGCCGGATAGGGTTGCGCCGGCGCGCTGGTGAGGCTTTGCAAAATGCTGAGAAGCGCGATGATCGCTAGGAGAACCAACCGCACCATTGAAATGCTCCAAGCCAGAATGCTCACACGCTCCGGAAATTCTCGCCGTCTGGCCGCCATTCCAATCATGCAATTGGGCGATCAACCAGCTTTCTGTCCGACGAAATCCGTAAGTTCCTTGCGGGTCGTGTCCGGCGCGAACCAGACAAAGAGCGGTGCCAGCAGCAGAAACGAGCAGGCCAGCAACGGCAGGCCAGCGGCGACGGAATGGGCGGTCGCGATCCAGCCCATGATCATCGGCGCGAGCGAGGCGACGCCGAGGCCGAAGGTGAAGGATGCGCCGACGCCGGTACCGCGAATCTGGGTCGGGAACAGCTCGGCGGTATAGCCTAGACCCGTCCCAAAGCTGCCGGTGATCAAGAAGTTCGCGGCCAATCCCACCCACCACCCGCCGGGATTGCGAAGGCCGGGATCACCCAACGTCGCCCGAACACGTCGCACAGCCAGCCGCAGATCCAATAGGCGAAGATGGCGCAGAACATCCAGATCGAGAGATAGCTGCCCATGGTCTGGAAGCCGAGCTGCTTTTCGGTAGCGAGGTAGAACGGCATCCAGGCCGACCAGCCGAGCCAGGTGAAGAGATAGAAGAAGTAGACGAGCGAGGCGATTAGCGTTTCGCGGGGGTACTCGCGCGCCGGCGACAGGATGTCGAGTTGTTTCTTCAGCCCGTCCTTGAGCATCTGCGCGGTGACGCGCTCGTAGCGCGGGCTTTCCTTGATGCCGATGCGGATCCAGAGCACCAGCAGCGCCGGGAGGATGCCGAGGAAGTAGAGCGAGCGCCATCCCCATAGCGGCACCACGACAAGCGCGGCGAGCGAGCACAGCATGTAGCCGAACGGATAGCCGCCGACGAGGCCGCCCAAGGCGGTGGCGCGCCATTTGGTCGGCGCGGTCTCGGTGACCATCAACATCCCGACCGGATTCTCTCCGGCGAGCGCGATCCGTGTGATCGAACTGAAGATCAAGAGCATGATCCATCCGGTCGAGAAGCCGGTGAGACCGGTGAAGATCGAATAGCCCAGGATCGCCCAGATCAGCGCCGGCTTGCGGCCATAGAGATCGGCAAGCACTGGGAAGGCGAACGTGCCGATGAGCCCGATCCAGCGCGAGATCGTGGTCACCGTGCCCATGGTCGCCGGCGTGATGCCCCATTCTTTAATGAGGATCGGCGTGACGAGCTGCATGATGGTGGCTTCGTAGATGTCGAATGCCCAGCCGAGGATGCAGATCGTCAGCACGGTTGCGTTGTAACGGGTCCATCGGTCGCTCACCGCGACGGGCGGCGTCACGGCCACCGACGCTGTCGAGGCGGTGGACATCTCCGGCTTCCTTCCCTACGGCCCCGCTCTCGGGCGGGTGCGTCAAGCCTGCGCTCGCGGCTGCTATGGCGTCAAGGTACGACGCAGGCGGCGCATCGATGCTTGCTCTCAGCCACCCAGGAAGGCGCGTACCACCTTCGTCACCGTCTCCGGACGTTCGAGATGCGGCAGGTGACCAGCCTGCTCGATGAGTTCGACCCGTGCGTCGGCGATTCGTCGAGCAAACTCTTGAGCATAAGTCGGCGCGATGATGCCGTCGGCCGTGCCCCAGACGATGAGCGTCGGCGACGCAATCCGGTGAGCGTGCCTGCTGAAACCGCGATCGGCGATCGGCCAGACGAATTTACCAGAGCAGGCTTGCGCCCAGATGAACTGCGCGAGCGTGTCGATGCGCTCGGCCGGATCGCTCGGAACATCGAAGAAGCGCCGCGCGGCCTCTCCGTCGGCGTCGGCAAAAAGCGAGGGCCGTCGGACTTTGTCGCTGAGAATCATCCAGTTCTTCACCGGCGCGTCGTCCCGCCACAAGCCCACCGGATCGATCAGCACCAGCCGGCCGACCGACTTCGGAGCCGAGGCCGCGAACTCGGCAGCGAGCAGGCCGCCGAAGGAATGGCCGACGACCGCCGGCGCGGACAATTCCAACCTGTCGAACAGCTCGCCGTGATAGACGATCAGGTCGAACCAGTTGTCGAGTGCGTGCACCGCGTCGGGATTACCGTGCGTGGTCCCCGGAAACTTCGGCGCGTAGACGGTATGGTCGTCGGCAAGGCCGGCGACGAATGCGCGGTCGGAGGCGAGCCCCCACGGCCCATGCAGATAGACGAGCGGCCGACCGCAGCCGCTGATCTCGACCTCAGTTTGGATGCGGTCCTGCCATAGGCTGAGCCTGCGTACCTCCGGGGCAGCCATGTCCACTCTCCGCCAGCTTCTAGGAAGCGGCGGCCAACGCGGCGGCAGGACGCTTGGCCTTGAGGCGTTCAGGCCACCAGCGGTCCTCGTACCTGTCGTCCCACAGGTCCGCGAGATAGGGCAGCACTTCACGTGCGAACAGATCGATGTTGTTCTTGCACAGCGCCGTCGGCATGGAGCCGAAATGCAGGAGCGCCAGCAGGTGCCCCATGCGCAAGCGCTTGATGCCGTCGAGTAACTGCTCGCGCACGGTCTTCGGGCTTCCGACCACGACGAAGCCGCGGTCGAACAAATCCTTGGCCTTGAGTTCGCGCAGATTGATGCTGGCGCGGGGATTGTGGCGCAGCGACTGCACGAGCGCCTCGTATTCGAGACAGCCCGGAATCGCCTGATAGTAGGTCGGCGTGTAGAGCAGCTTGTGGAAGAAATATTCGGCGTGTTCGGCGTATAGGTCCTCGGCCTCGGCGTCGGTCTCGCCCACGCCGATGAGTTGCAGGAAGCTGAACCGGTAGGGATTGTCGTCCCGCCCCTTGCGAGCAACCAGCTCCCAATACCGGTCGCTCACCTGCTCGGCGTTCTTGGCGCCGTAATAGCTCAGGTGGCAGAAGCAATGGTCCTGGCCAACCACATACTCCGCCGTCGAGGAGATGCCGGAGCCAGGAATCCAGATCGGTGGATGCGGCTGCTGGATCGGCCGCGGCCAAAGGTTCACCATGCCGAGCTGATAGTGCCTGCCGTTCCAGGCGAAAACGTCCCTCGCGGACCAGGCCTTGATCACCAGGGCCAGCGCTTCGCGGAAACGCTCGCGTTGCTCGACCGGGATGACGCCGTTCGAGATGGTCGCATCGGCGGGCAACCCGGTGGGAAATCCTGCAACCAGCCGTCCGCCGCTGACGCAGTCGAGCATCGCGTATTCTTCAGCGATGCGCGTCGGCGGCGTCGTAGAAGGCAGCGTCGAGCCGAGCTGGATGATTGCGACATTCTGGCCGTTGGTTTGCCTCGCGAGCACCGCGCCCATGATGCTTGGATTTGCCATGAAGCCATAGACGTTCTGGTGATGCTGGTTGGTGCAGAGCCCATGCAAACCGGCCTTGGCGGCGTAGAGCATCTCGTCCAGCGTCGCATTGTAATATTGGCCGACCTTGTCGGAATCGGCCACGTCGAACCACATGGGATCGATATAGGCAGAGTTGTATCGCCGCTCGAAATCGGCTGGCAGATCCCGGTATGGCATCAGGTGGAACATGCAGACTTTCACGGCAGCACCTCGTCCGCTGGCAATGTTCGGATGGGATGCTACGCTTAGCCGTGCGGCGGCTCAATCTAGTCCTCCGACCCGTCGTGCTCGGAGAGGCGAGGCTCGCTCCGCCACTGCCCGCGCCGTGAGGCACGCCCGCAGAAATTCAGACTACCCGAGGATGATTTCGGAACGATGGACTTGACGTCGGGCTCCTTCACGACCGCCTCGCCATCCTCGGGCACGGCTTGCAACGCAAGCGAACCCTGTGTTGAGGTGGCAATTGAGATCAGATCCGCGAGCAGCCATGAGCGATCCTCCTCCGCGCATTCGCGTCGTCAATCCGAATTCCAATGAGGACGTCACCCGCGGTCTCGACGCAGCGTTGGAGTCGCTGCGGTTTGCAAACGGTCCGGAGATCGTGTGTTCCACCCTCGCCGAAGGTCCGTTCGGCATCGAGACCCAGGCAGACGTCGAAAGCGTGGTGATGCCGTTGCGGCGCATGGTGGAGGCGGACAATTCGTCCGACGCCTTCGTGATCGCCTGCTACAGCGATCCCGGGCTGCACGTCTGCCGCGAGGGCACGACCCGGCCGGTATTCGGCATCGCCGAATGCGGCGTGCTCACCGCGCTCGCGCGCGCGGGCCGCTTCGGCGTCATTGCCATCAGCCAGCGCTCGATCGCCAGGCACCGGCGCTATCTGCTTCAGATGGGACTCACCGACCGCCTCGCTGGCGAACGTCCGCTGGAAATGTCGGTGGCAGAGACGGCGAGCGGTGAACAGACCCTCCGCCGCATGGTCGACGTCGGGCGGCAGCTGAGGGACGAGGACCGCGCGGAGGCCGTGATTATGGGTTGTGCCGGAATGGCGCGCCACCGTCGCCCGCTGGAAGACGCGCTCGGCATCCCGGTCATCGACCCGACGCAGGCCGCGGTGACCATGGCATTCGGAGCGCTACAGTTCAGCCGTCCTTGACGCCGCCCCGGCGAGCCGCTCGGCCTGCCGCGCCACTCCCCAGCAACCAGAACGCAAAAGCTTTGCCGGTGGCGACGGCACCGTGAAAATCCCACCTTGAACGGCGCGGCCATGTCAGGACTGCGGCGGCAGAATGACGCCGGTCTGGCTGGTAATGCGGCCATAATGCTCGACGCGTCGGTGGCGCTTGAAGTCAAAGATTGTCTCCTTGCCGAAAATTGTGGCGTCGAGGTCGCAGTCAGCCACGATCAGTTCGTCATGCTCGGTCTTGGCCTCGGCGACGATCTCGCCATCGGGATTGACGATGATGCTGCCGGCGATCATGGGAAAGCCGTCCTCCGCGCCGCCCTTTGCCACCGCGACGACCCAGGTCGAATTCTGATAGGCGCCCGCCTGAACCATCAGCCGGTGGTGGAACAAGCGCTTTTCCGGCCCCTCCTCTGCTTTCTGCGAGTTGACCGAGGGTGTGTTGTAGCCGAGCACGATCAGCTCCACGCCTTGCAATCCCATGACACGATAGGTCTCGGGCCAGCGCCGATCGTTGCAGATACACATGCCGAGGATGCCGCCCATGGTACGCCAGACCGGAAAGCCGAGGTCGCCGGGCTCGAAATAACGCTTCTCCAGGTGCTGGAAGGCACGCTCCGGATCGAACTCGGAATGACCGGGCAGATGCACCTTGCGATACTTGCCCACGATCTTTCCGTCTCGGTCGATCAGGATCGACGTGTTGAAATGATGGCCATCGGCGGTGAGCTCGGCATAACCGAACGATAGCCCGATGCGATCGTGAGCAGCCTGCTCAAACAGCGGACGCGTCGCAGCACTCGGCATCTCGCGTTCGAACCAGGCGTCCACTTCCGCCGGCTCGGTCATGTACCAGCGCGGGAAAAAGGTCGTAAGCGCAAGCTCGGGATAGACCACGAAATCGCACTTTTGGGCTTTGGCCTGATCGAGCAGATCGAGCATGCGCCGCACGACCGCCTGCCGGCTGTCCGCCTTGTGAGTCGGGCCCATCTGGCCGCCGCCAATCCGAAGCACTCGGCTCACCAGGTTCTCCTGCTACTCACGCGGCGACCCGCCGCTCCAGCCGACTGATCAAGCGTACGATTGGCCACAGCATAACAAGGTAGATCGCCGCGGCCAGTACGATCGGCGACGAATTGAAGGTCACCGAGCGTGCCATGTCGGCAGAATAGAGCAGCTCCGGCAGCGCCACCACGCTCGCAATCGACGTGAGCTTCACCACCTCGACCGTATTGGAGACGAGATCGGGGAGCACGTTGCGCACCGCCTGCGGCAGCACGACATAGGCGAGCGTCTGGTAGCCATATAGGCCGGTCGAGCGCGCGGCATCCCATTGCCCCTGGCCGACGCTTTCGATGCCGGCACGATAGATCTCGCCGTAATAGCTCGACGTGTTGAGGAAAAAGGCGATGGCGACGGCCAGCATGGGCGACGGCCGCAAGCCGGCGAACGGCAATCCGGCGTAGATAAAGATCAGCAGCACGAGCGGCGGAATGGCTCGAAAGAAATCGATCCCTGCAATTGCCGCCCACCGCACGGTGCGCAAGCGCGAGAGCGAGATGATCGCGAACGCAAGCCCCCCGATCAGTCCAAGGGGAATGACGAGGAGACAAATCACGATGGTTTGCTCGAGGCCGGAAAGGATGAGCGGGAGCGCTCGCTCCATGATGGCGAGGTTGAAGAACTGCTGGACAATCGCTTCCATCAGACCCTGCGCCAGGTGAACCGGGTCTCGAGGAAGCGGCCGAGCACGACGACCGGGATGAACAGGATCACGTAGGCGATTGCTCCCATCATGAGCGGCGTGGCATTGCCGGAAAACGATTGCGCGGTGGTGGCCTGATTGAGGATTTCACCGACCCCGATCACGGTGCCGAGCGCCGTGTTCTTGGTGATGGCGATCGTGCGGTTGGTGAGCGGCGGAACGGTCAGGCGGATCGCCTGCGGCAGCACGACATAGGTGAGCGTGCCGAGAAAGCCTAGCCCCGTGCAGCGCGCCGCTTCCCACTGACCCTTCGGGATCGACAGGATGCCGGCCCAAAAAATTTCCTCGGCAAAGGCAGCCAGCACCAGTGCAAGCACAAGCCATAGCACCGCAAAGGACGGCAGATTGATGCCGATGTTGGGCAGGCCGAAATAGACCAAAAGAACGAGAACGAGCGGCGGCAGCGCCCGGAATATGTCGACGAACACCACGATCAGCGCATTGACCGCGAGCAGGCGAAACGTCCGCATGATCGCGAGCGCAAGCCCGAGCAGGGTGCCGGTGACCACCACCGCCGCCGCGATCTCGATCGTCACCACCACGCCCTTCATGATGGCAGGGAAATAGCGCTCGATCACCTCCCAGTTGAAGAACGTGTCGAGAAAGCGTGACCAAGACTCCATGGCAATCTCAGCGCGCAAGCTCGGCGATGAAGGCGCGGGTGCGCGCCTCGCTGGGCGCCGAAAACATCTGTTGCGGCGGCCCCTCCTCCACGATGACCCCGTGATCCATGAAGATCACGCGGTCTGCAGCGTCGCGCGCAAAGCGCATCTCGTGGCTCACCACCAGCATAGTCATACCGCCGCGTTTGAGCTCGCGCATCACGTTGAGTACGCTGCCCACCAGCTCGGGATCGAGCGCGGAGGTGGGCTCGTCGAACAGCATCACCTTGGGTTCGAGCGCCAGCGCGCGAGCGATCGCCACCCGCTGCTGCTGGCCGCCCGAAAGCTCGCCGGGATAGGAGCGCGCCTTGTCGGCAAGGCCCACGCGATCAAGCGCCGCCATCCCAATTCGCTCCGCTTCGGCCCGTGGTTTGCCCAACACCTTGGCGAGCGCGAGCGTGACGTTTCGCAGCGCCGTCATGTGCGGGTAGAGGTTGAACGACTGGAACACCATGCCGATCTGGCGTCGCATGGCATTGATGTCGGTGGAGCGCGCCATGACGTCGACGCCGGCGACGCGGATGGAGCCGGCCGAGGGCTCCTCCAGGCGGTTGCAGCAGCGCAGCAAGGTGCTCTTGCCCGATCCGGACGGCCCGATGACAAACACCAATTGTTGCGGCAGCACGACAAGATCTATCCCGCGCAGCACCTCCACGTCGTGGAATCTCTTGCGCAGGCCGCGGATTTCCAGGATGGGCAGCGCGCCGGTCGTCATCAACACTCGTCGCATCCGCGGCGCCCGCGGCAGGACATTACGCCACCCCGTTCAGCTGCACGACGGCGTGTGCGCAGTCGGATCGTAGCCCGGCATGTCGGGAACCCCGTAGCCGGGGAAGACGGTCACCGCGGCGGAACTCGCCGCAGGCGCAACGCCGAACCACTTTTCGTGGATGCGCGCGATCATGCCGTCGAGCTTCATGCATTCGACCGCGACGTCGAGCGCCTTGCGCAGCTCGCCGGAGTCCTTGCGCAGCGGCGCAGCCCAGACCAGACCAGTCGAATACAGATACGACAGCTCCAGCTGCGGGTTGTTCTTGACCGCCCATGCGATGACGGTATTGCCCGCGACATTGGCGTCGGCGCGCCCGACCAGAACCGCTTGCACCGCGTCGGTCTGGGTGCCGAACGATTCGACCTTCCAGCCGATCTTGCCCTCAAGATCGCGCGCCCAGGAGTCGTACGCCGATCCCTTGTTGACGGAAATGGTTTTGCCCTTGAGATCTTCGAGCTGCGCGACTTTCGACGTTCCTTTCCTGATCAGAAACTGAAAGTCGGTGTTGAGATAACCTTCGGTGAACAGCATGCTCTCGGCGCGTTCCTTGGTCACGGTCGTCGGCGCCGCGAGAAAGTCGTAGGTTCCCGCCTGCAGCGCCGGCACGAGGCCGGAGAACTGCGCGGCGTCGATCACGATCTTGCGCTTGAGCCGCTTGGCGATCTCGTTGGCGAGATCGATGTTGAAGCCCTGATAACCGCCGGAAAGATTTGGAAAGGCGTGCGGTGCGAACGTGCCATCGACCGCAGCGCGAAGCGGCGGCGGCTCCTGAGCATAGACGCACGTGGTGAGAAGCAGTGCGGCACCGGTACTCGAAAGCACGTATCGGATCATGGAGCTCCCCTCAAGCCGGCCCAGCGAGCATTCATCGGACTATAGCAACCGGATCAAACCGGACAAGACGAATGCGCAGGCAATATGCCGAGATGCGTGCTCAATGCCGATGCAAGCGACGCTGATTGGTTGCCCTGCGGCATGCGCAAGGTATAGATTTGTTCCAACGACATTCTCGGCAAAAATCGCGATCCCAGAGAAGTCAGAACCATGTGCCAACTGCTCGATACGTCCGCAAAGGGCGTGTACACGATCTCGGCCACCCCTTTCACCGATGCCGGCGACATTGATTGGCCGAGCGCCGACAGCCTGGTCGAATTCTATCTGCAATGTGGCGTGCAGGGACTGACGATTCTCGGGATGATGGGCGAAGCACAAAAACTCAGCGATGAGGAGTCGACCGAGTTCACACGCCATTTCCTGCGCCGCGTCGACGGCCGCGTGCCCGTGATCGTGGGCGTGTCGAACCCGGGCACCGCAAACCTCGTCAAACTCGGCAAGATTGCGATGGATGCCGGCGCCTGCGGCGTCATGGTTGCCCCGCTCACCGGCCTGAAGACGGAAGCACAGATCGTCACCTACTTCGCCGACGTGATCGCGGCGCTGGGCGAGGAGATTCCGGTGGTCTACCAAGACTATCCCCAGTCGACACAAGCCGACATCTCCGCCCAAGGCTTCCTCAAGATCGTCGACGCGCATCCGAGCGTGGTGA
>VAZL01000517.1 GCA_005883445.1 Alphaproteobacteria bacterium
CGCCGCCGAATTCGACGCGCATAACCGGCGAACTCCCGCTCATAAGCGTCGAGCGTGTAAGCACCTTCGCGCTACGCGGGCGCCGACTGATGGTAGAGCGACTCGTTCATGCGCGATGTCACGCCCTCATTGCGCAGCGTTTCTTCGTATTCCTTGCGCAGAAAGGGATCCTCCAGCCAATACGGAATGGCGGTACCGCCCTCGGTCACGTCGATCGCGCCCTCGTCGGTATCTTTCTCGCCCGGCACCCCCGCCTTGTCCTTGCGATGGTTGTTGGGACCGTACCAGCCGATTAGACGCAGCGGCTCTTTGCTAGTGCCGAAATGCGCATGGAACCAGTCGCCGCCATAGGGCGCGGCGGTGACGAGGCCGACCGGCTCGTAATCCTGCCGGTAAACTTGATCGCTCTTGCCGTCCTTCCAGGGCGTCATCCCGATCGCGCGCGGCCAGGTATAGGTGTAGCCCTTGCCTTTGATGCAGACCAGCACCGCCGAGGACATGTGTGCGTGGGCCTTAGAGTAACGGCCGGTAACGTGCTCACCGATAAATCCATAGAACACGTTGCCTGCCATATTCGGTTCCATCCGCTTGTATCCAGGCGAGCGGCGGTTATCGAGATAGAGCTCGGCATTGAAAACGTCGGGGATAAGATTGGTCTTGCGCATGGCGAGTCCGCGTAGCGGATCGGGCATGATGTCGTCCTGAGGCTTGAAATAGCTTTCGCTGCCGTCGTAGCGGGATGGAAAAGTGACTGGACAATTGAAAATCCAATCGCTGTCACGGAACAGATTCATCACGTTAGGCGCCGTCGATGCCACCAGGATGAGGGCCGGACTCGAAGCCGCGTTCACGATGCGGTGCCAGGTGTTGAGCGGAACCGCGAACATAGAGCCGCGCTGCCACTCGAAGCTGTGCGCTTTCTTCTGATCGTCGGCCCAGATCTCGGTCGTGCCACGGCCTTCGACGACCACCATGATCTCCTCGTACATATGACGCTCGGGATTGAGCGCGCCCGCGCCGGGCACCTCGACCACGTAGCAGCCCCAACGGCCCTCGGTGCCGTAGAGCTGAATGAAGGTTCCGTTGCCACCCATGCGGTTCCAACGCTTGAGCGGTAAGTCCTGGACCCGCCGCACTCCGATGCCGCGATAAACCGGAATCCCCTGCGCCTCCATGTAGTCGTCATACGGCGTGTTGGGCCGCTTCCAAGCGCCATATCCCGCGTTCTTTAGCCCTTCCGGCTCGTGCCAGTGGCTGCCGTCGGTTGTATCGTGCATGTTATTTCTCCGTCAGACGCGGCGTGTGGGCAGTCCAGATGATCCGCGCAATGATAATCGCGTGCCGGAACGTTCGGAAGCCAAGACACGGCGCGCGGGGGGCCGCGGTCGGCGTGGCTTGCGGTCAGTCATCAAACGTCCCCTGCCCCGGACGCCTCCACTGCTCGCGCGGCCGCTTGGGCTCGCGGCTGACGAGCCGCCGCGCCACCACAGCGACCGAAAAACTGACAGCCAGGAACCGCGCGAGATGGTGTGCCCCGACATAGACGGGGTCGAGGTGCATCGCGAGAGCGAGCACCATCATCGTGTCCTGCGCGCCCGGGGCGAAAGCAACAATCACGTCGGCGATTCGAAACGGAAGCAGCGCTACGACGACCAGAGCGAACGACGCAGCAACCGCGACCGCGACCGCAAACGAGCCAAAGGCCGCCGCCAGATAGCTCAGCAGTATCCTGGGGCTCGTATTCGCGAATCTTGCACCTGCGACCGCGCCCAGCGTGAGCACGGCGGCGCTGCCGGCCCACCACGGCAGCGAAACATGGATCAAACCCGTCACGTGTAGAAGTGCAGAGCCGGCCATGGCACCGAACAAGAGGCCGCCCGGAAATCTTATGCACAGCATGGCGAGTGCCGAAAAGCTCGATACCGCCAGGAGGATCGCAAGTTCGACGAGCGAGGGTTCTGTTGCGCCCCGCGTCGACACGACGGGCTCCACTGTCGAGCCGAACAGCGCAAGTCCCGCGGGCAGGCCGAGCACGATCAAGAGCACGCGCATCACGTGCACGATCGCAATCCCCCGCACATCGGCACCGAACTCGGCCGACAACGCCATCACTTGCGCCATCGAGCCCGGGCTCGCGCCGAGCAATGCCGACAAGCCGTCCCAGCCATGTGCCAAACGCAGGTAACAGGCGGTGGCAGCCATCATGCAGACGGCCGCGACGACGAGCAGCGCGACGCTCAGCGGCCAGGTCGCGATCCCCTTGAGCGTGTCTGGTGTGACCACCGCCCCCAGCAGAATACCGACCAGCACAAAGCACAAGCGCGCGAGCGGCGGCGGTACCTTCACGGCTTGGCCCGCGAGCGCGGCGACGGCCACCGTCAGCATCGAGCCCGAGACCAGTCCACCTGGAAAGCCGATCAGCTGGAAGCCTATCCCGCCCACCGCGGCAATGAGCAACGTCCCCATAACCTGCATAAGCTCGCGCAGTGGGGAAACAGGAAGCGGCATCGATTTGTCCCGGACGCTCGGGTCGCCGGGCAAGGTGCGTCCCGCGGTGCGCTCTTAATCACCGATCAATGCCGCCTGCGGCGCGCCGCGTCAAATGGCGGCGGATCCGCCGAGTCACATGTAAAACTCCCTGGGACACCCCTACGGGGAGTGCCACGAAGCAAGCAGCGATATTCTCGCTCTCCCATCCGTGCGGTAGAATGCCCCGGCGGGCTTCGTGCCCAAGGACCGCGGAACCATCATGCTGCAAGGCTGGATCGTTATCGCCTTCGCACTCGGCTATATCGGCCTCTTGTTCGTGGTTGCGAGCTACGGGGACCGGACTCGGCGGTTCGGGCGCGAAGGCGGTTGGCGCCACTTCATCTATCCGCTCTCGCTCGCGATCTACTGCACCTCCTGGACGTTCTTTGGCTCGGTGGGGCTCGCATCGCGCACCGGCTTCGACTTTCTGACCATCTATGTCGGGCCCATCCTGTTGGTCGGGTTGTGCTCGCCGCTGATCATGCGCATCGTACGGCTGGCCAAGGCACAGAACATCACGTCGATTGCTGACTTCATTGCCGCCCGTTACGGCAAGGCCCAGACCGTCGCCGCCACCGTAGCGCTCATCGCCATCATCGGCACCATTCCCTACATCGCGCTTCAGCTTAAAGCGGTGTCGTCTTCGCTGACCACGATCCTCGTGCATATCGGACCCGCGAGCGGCGCGATGCAGCCGGTGTTGGGTGACATTGCGCTCTACGTCGCGGTGGCAATGGCGATCTTCGCCGTCCTGTTTGGCACGCGCCATATCGATGCCACGGAGCATCAGGATGGATTGATGCTGGCGATCGCAACCGAGTCGATCGTCAAGCTTGTTGCTTTCGTCGGCGTCGGCGTATTCGTCACGTTCTGGATGTTCGACGGACCGCGGGTACTCTTTGCCCAAGCCCTGGAGCGGCCAGATACCGCGGCCGTGCTCACCCGCGATCCGGCGCCCGGTACGCTGCTCGCAATGACGCTGCTGTCGCTGTTCGCCATCGTACTGCTACCGCGTCAGTTCCACGTCACTGTGGTCGAGAACAACAGCGAGGACGAGATCAGGCGCGCTTCTTGGCTGTTCCCGCTCTATCTCGTACTGATCAATCTGTTCGTCGTACCGATCGCATTGGCCGGCCTGCTGACGTTCAAGCCGGGGCAGGTCGACAGCGACATGTTCGTCCTGGCCCTACCGCTCGCCGCGCATTCCGACCTGTTTACGATCGCAGCCTTCGTCGGAGGCCTCTCGGCGGCGACCGCGATGGTGATCGTGGAATCGGTCGCGCTCGCGATCATGGTGTCGAACGACATCGTTATGCCGTTCGTGCTGCAGCGGCGCGAGGCACTGATCACCGGGCGAGACAATATCGGTGGTTTGCTGCTCACCGTGCGGCGAATGGCGATCTTCGTCATCTTGTTTCTCGCCTACGTATACTATCGTTTGGCGGGCGATGCGCAGCTTGCCTCGATCGGCCTGTTGTCCTTTGCGGCGGTTGCGCAGCTCGCGCCTGCCTTTTTCGGCGGACTGATCTGGCGACGGGCTACCGCACGCGGCGCGTTGGCGGGGATGACCGTCGGAATCCTAGCCTGGGCCTACACGCTGCTGCTGCCGAGCTTGGCGGACGCCGGCATCGTCGGTCAGAGCCTGCTCTCCCAGGGCCCGTGGGGAATCGCCCTGCTGCGCCCGCAGGCGCTCTTCGGGCTCGATCTGCCACCGCTCGCCCACGGCGTAATCTGGAGCCTTTCGCTCAATGCTCTTGCCTATGCGGTGTTCTCGCTCGGACGGGCGCCGGCCTCGATCGAACGACTGCAGGCCGACCTCTTCGTCCCCTCCGACCTGACTCCGATCCCGCCGAGCCTTCGGTTGTGGCGCTCCTCGGTAACGGTCGAGGAATTGACCACGACCGTCTCCCGCTACCTCGGCGAGGAGCGCACTCGCACCTCCTTCGACAGCTATGCCTTGACACGCGGCATCAGCCTCGATCCAAAGGCCGAGGCGGACTTCCAGCTCCTGCGCTATGCCGAGCATCTGCTCGCGTCCGCGATCGGCGCGGCATCGTCCCGCCTCGTGCTCTCGCTTCTCCTGCGCAAGCGTACGGTCTCGACCAAGGCCGCGCTCAAGCTTCTCGACGACGCCAACGCTGCCATCCATTACAATCGTGAGATTTTACAGACCGCGCTCGACCATGTTCGCCAGGGCATCGCGGTATTCGACAAGGAGTTGCACCTCGTCTGCTGGAATCGTCAGTTCGGCGAGATCCTCGCACTGCCGCCGCAGCTCACTCGGTTCGGCACCGGGCTCGACCACATCCTGCGCTTCCACGCCGAGCAGACCACTTCTGACCAAAATACGGCCGATGCGCTCGTGCGCAAACGGCTAGGCCGTTACGTCGCGAGCAGCCAGCCGTTTCTGGAACGCTTTGACGAGCGCGATCTGGTGATGGAGGTGCGTGCGAATCCCATGCCGGACGGCGGCATCGTCACGACCTTCACCGACATTACCCCGAGCGTGAAAGCGGCGGAGGAGCTCGAGCGCGCCAATGAATCGCTGGAGCGACGGGTGCAGGAGCGTACCGAAGAATTGACCCGCCTCAATACTGAACTCGGCCGTGCCAAGGGCGAGGCTGAAGAGGCGAACGTTTCGAAGACCCGCTTCCTCGCCGCCGCAAGCCACGACATTCTGCAACCGCTTAATGCCGCTCGCCTCTACGTCACCAGCCTCGTCGAGCGGCAACGTAGCGGCAACGATGCCCAGCTGGTCACCAATATCGACGCCTCGCTCGACGCCGTCGAAGAAATATTCGGCGCGCTGCTCGACATTTCCCGGCTCGATACCGGCGCAATGAAGCCGGAGATCGTCGGCTTTCGCATCGACGAGCTTTTGCGCCAGCTCGAGGTCGAATTCACGCCCCTTGCGCAGGAGAAGGGACTAACCCTCAAATTCGTATCCTGCTCGCTCGCTGTCCAATCCGACCGGCGCTTGTTGCGCCGGTTGCTACAGAATCTTGTCTCCAACGCGATTAAATACACTCCTCAGGGCCGCGTGCTTGTCGGCTGCAGGCCCCGCGACGGACGATTGCGCATCGATGTCTACGATACCGGACTTGGCATTCCAGCTTCGAAAAAGAGGGCGATTTTTCAGGAATTTTACCGCCTCGATCAGGGTGCCAAGGCGGCACGCGGCTTGGGGCTTGGCCTTTCGATCGTGGAGCGCATCGCACGCGTTCTCGACTACAGGATTAGCGTCGCGTCAACGGTCGGCCGCGGGTCGCAGTTTTCCGTCGAGGTCCCGCTCTCCGCCGTCATTCCCGCAAGCCAGCATCAACGTATGGCCCGAGACGTCGATCGCGCGCAGCTCTCCGGGATCACTGTGCTGTGCATCGACAATGACCTCACGATTCTCGATGGAATGGAAACGCTGCTCGCTGGATGGGGCTGCCGGGTTTTCAAGGCGCCCGACCTCGAGACAGCAATCGCGGTCGTCGCGGAAGCCAGGATAGTGCCCGACGGCCTGCTGGTGGATTACCACCTCGACGAAGGAAACGGGATTGCGGCGATTAGGGAGCTGCGCCGACGCTTCGGGGCCGACCTCACGGCCATTCTGATCACCGCCGATCGCAGCCCGCACGTGCGTGAGGACGCTCGCGCGAATGCCATCCAGCTGCTCCACAAGCCGATCAAGCCGGCAGCATTGCGCGCGCTATTGACGCAGTGGCGCATGCACCGCGTCGCGGCCGCGGAATGAGGCCGCGCACGATCGGCGAAATTGCCATCAATTCAATAAATCTAATGAGCCGCGCTCACCGTCTGCGGCCACTGGCCGAGCTCGATCTTGGAGGCAGCGATCACCGCTTGTGTGCGGCTCTCGACCCCGAGCTTTTGCAGAATCGCCGACACATGCGCCTTGACGGTGGCTTCGGAGACGCTGAGCTCGTAGGCAATCTGCTTATTGAGCAGGCCCTCCGACAGCATCATCAGCACGCGCACCTGTTGGGGCGTCAATGACGTAAGCCGTGTCAACAAATCGGCCGTCTCGGCGTCCGAGCCGGCCCCAAGGTCGACATCGGGCGGGGTCCAAACGCCGCCTTCGAATACCCGGCTAATCGCCCCTCGCATCGCTTCGATACCGAGGGTCTTGGGAATGAAGCCCAAGGCTCCGAAGTCCATGCACCGGCGGATGACCCCGGGATCGTCGTTGGCCGATACCACGACAATCGGGACGCTTGGATACTGCGCGCGCAGATACATGAGGCCCGAAAATCCGCGCACGCCGGGCATTGTCAAGTCGAGCAGGATGAGATCGACCTCTCCGCCGCGCTCGAGCAGCCTCGCCACATCGTCGAACGATCCTGCTTCGGCAATCTCGACCTCCTCGAACAGACCCGAGACCGCTTCGCGCAAAGCTCCGCGAAACAGCGGATGATCGTCCGCGATGATCAAGCGTACCGATTCGTCCGCCCGCTTCATCTCCCCCTTAGCCTCTGTCTCTGGGACCCGCATGTCGCCATCGCCGATAGCATAGCACGGCTTCGGGATCATGTTCACGGCCTGCCGTCGGTTCGCTTCGATCGGCGTTCTTGAGAACACACAACCGGGATTACTGCCTGCTGCCGATGAATTGCAGCACGATCTCGCGTCGGTGCGACCGGGCGCGATGCTCGGCGATGTAGATGCCCTGCCAGACCCCGAGCGCGAGCGCCCCAGCGATCACGGGGACGTGGAGCGACACGCCCGTGAGCATGGTCTTTACATGCGCCGGCATGTCGTCAGGCCCCTCGACATCGTGAACCCAGTCGGCATCGGCGGGCGCAAGGCGATCGAGCGCGCTCACAAGATCGGTGCGTACATCGGGATCGGCGTTTTCCTGGATAACGAGCGAGGCCGAAGTATGCCGCATGAAGATGAATAGCGCTCCGTCCTTCGCGCCGGTCTGCTTGATGAACCGCATTGCCTCGCGCGTGATGTCGGTGAAGGCCTGTCCGCCGGTCTCGACCACGAGTGTCGCAGTCGCAATAGTCTCGGGCGCGAAGCTGATAATGGGAGACAACGGATCACTCATGGCCTTGCCGCCGCGGCGATCATCAGGTCTTTTTCAGCATGTCCTTCTGCAGCGTCGCGATTATCTCAACCAAGCGGCGCCAGATCTTCTCGACGAAATTCATGACCTTGTTGAGATCGACATCGTTGGGCAATTGCAGGCGAGGCTCCTGCGGCTCGGCCGCCGGCAGTTCCGGCTTGACGGTGCCAGGCAGCGGCAGATTGCGCGCAAGCAGCTCTTTCTTCACCGCTGTATTTTCGCCCTGAAGGCGCGCGATCTCGGCTTCGAGCGCTGCGCGCTCGTCCGGCACCGCCTCGCAGGTCCATCCCGCCGGACGCCGCGCGCAGATCGATACCTGGCCGGTACGGCCGTCAAGGCGAAGATAGCCGTCATCGACCCGGTTGAAGGTGTAGCGGCTGTCGTCGCTCTCCGGCACCGTGCTTTGCGCCCAAGCCGCCAGCCCTGCAAGCGCAAGTCCGGCGAGCACGAATAGAGCCGTGCGGATCATGCGATCCCTCCTCGCATCGTCCATAGACGATCGCTCTGGGGCGATGCAATGGCGCCCCACTCCGCAGACTCAACGCGAACCGAATCGAGGACGGTCACGCGGCAACGTCGGCAAAGAAGATGCAAAGGATGGGCCTCGCGTTCAAAGTCCGCGCCGCCGGGATTGCCAAAAACACCGAATTCTATCGCCCGCCAGCCTCGTGATTCCGCTTCATTGTCAACTATTTACCGTAGAGGTACAATTCTTGACTCGTATACACCCAGTCAGTATGGTCCGCGCGGTTTTGGGGGCGGAACTCTCGTGATTTTGCTTGAACCGTCGCGGGTGTCGAAAGCATGGCCGACGACGCACGCGAAAAAGGTGCTGGCGAACAACTACCGGCTGACGAGGCTGCGCTCTCAGCGAGGTTCAAGCGTCTCGGCGAACGGCTCGGCCGTGTCCATACTGACGGTCCTTCCGAAAGCAGCCCGGGTCAACCTCCGGCCACCGATCCGTCAGCGATGGCCCGCGGTTTTCGGTTGTCGACCGAGTTCGTGGCCGGGGTTGTGGTCGGTGCAGCCATCGGCTGGCTGCTTGATCGCTGGCTCGGAACTTCGCCTTGGGGAATGATCGTGTTTCTGCTCCTCGGCTTCGCTGCCGGGGTTCTCAACGTGATGCGCGCGGCAGGAGTCGTAGCGAGCAACACATTGGACCCGCCCGGTTCGAAGCAATGAATTCGGCCGCCCCCGCGAGCGAGCGCCGAGGTGGCCACGCAGCGATGAAGGACTTGATCCGTCATGGATCCCATCCATCAGTTTGAGATCAAAAACTTCTTTCCGATCGTCCGCATCGGCGGGGCCGAAATCGCCTTCACGAATTCGGCGTTTTTCATGCTGATCGGGCTATCCCTGATCCTATTTCTGATGCTTGGCACCACCCGTTCGCGCGCCCTGGTGCCGGGGCGGCTGCAATCGGTCGCCGAAATGTCGTACGAGTTCGTCGCGAATACGCTGCGCAGCACCGCCGGCACCGAGGGCATGAAATTTTTCCCGCTGGTGTTCTCGCTGTTCATGTTCATTCTCGTGCTGAACGTGATCGGCATCATTCCCTATACCTTCACGGTCACGAGCCACATCATCATCACGGTTGCACTTGCGCTTCTCGTCTTTTTCACGGTGGTGATTTATGGCTTCTGGAAGCACGGTCTGCATTTCTTCAAGCTATGGGTCCCGAGCGGAGTGCCGATTTACATCATGCCGTTGGTGACGTTCATCGAGGTGCTGTCATTTCTGTCGCGGCCTGTCTCCCATAGCGTACGGTTGTTCGCCAACATGCTTGCCGGTCACATCACGCTCAAAGTATTCGGTGGCTTCGTGACGATGCTGGGCGCACTCGGCTTTCTCGGCTGGCTCGGCGCAATCATACCGCTCGGCCTCACCGTCGCTCTCACCGCATTGGAACTACTGGTGGCCTTCCTGCAGGCCTACGTCTTCGCCATCCTCACTTGCATCTATCTCAGTGAGGCGATCCACGCGGGCCACTGATGCCCGCTCGTCAAGCCTTGAAAAGGAGCTCTCATCATGGATCCTCAAGCCGCAAAAATG
>VAZL01000770.1 GCA_005883445.1 Alphaproteobacteria bacterium
CATGACATCTCTCATTTTGGCGCGTTAAATGAGGGCTCCGCTTGGATAACTCACAGAGCGTGCCAGAGGTTCCTCAACGGAACGTCCGGCACAAACATCGCCGCCGGCAGAAGTCTTTGGCGTGATTGAAACCGTGCTGCGCGAAAGAGATTCCGGCTTAATTAAAGGACCGCCGATGATCCCTCCGGCGACCACGCCGCTAATCTATCTATTGAGCAAGCGTAGCCCGGATGGAGCGAAGCGACATCCGGGTTCTGCCCGCAAGCATGGACCGACCGCCTCACCAGGCTCGACGACCTATGCGAGTGCGAGGCGACACCGCAAGACGATGTTTCGGCGTTCGCCATGGGTTGGCCACTTCTGGCCTGCTATCCCGGATTTCGCCATAGCGCGTCCCGAAGGGCGTTCACGCCCGTCTTCGACGGGCTATGGACGCGCGTGAACGCGCTTTAGGCTCATCCGGGCTACCTGCTCATCCGGGCTGATGATGGTGCAACGCGTCATTCTGTGGCGGCGCGCCAATTCGGTAGCAATTGGAGACGAAGCGGACTCATCGCGGATTTGAGTCGTGGCCCAATTACGGGAAGCTCTCTTGACTACGTGTGTTTCAGACGAGCAAAGTTGCATTCTCCAAAGCGCAAGGATCGACGATGCCGGTCAGGATCGTTGGAATGATCGGTGTGACGCCGCCAAGCAATGACACCACTTTGCATGTCATCGAAGGTGGCCTATCTCCGAGCTATCTCGCGCAGTTTGCACGAGCGCATGACGAAGCCGACTTCGATCTGGCACTCGTGGGACATACCTCGTCGTCGGCCGAGGGCTTCCTCGTTGCCCTTTATGCGGCCGGACACACCAACAGACTCGGCTATCTTGTGGCGCATCGGCCGGGCTTCGTTGCGCCGACATTGATGGCGCGAAAGATCGCCACCTTCGACCATCTCACCAGCGGAAGGCTCGCTGTTCATATCATCACGGGTAAGACCGACGAGGAGCAGCGGGGCGACGGCGACTTTAGTCCGAAGGCTGAGCGCTACCGCCGGGCCGCGGAGTACCTCGAATTGATGAAGCTCACTTGGTCGAGCGAGCGACCGTTTGACTTTACCGGCGAATTCTATCGAGTCAGCGGCGCTGCTTCGGATGTGCGTCCGCTTCAGCAGCCGCACCCGCTGCTGTTCTTTGGCGGCGCCTCCGAAGGCGCGCTCTCGATGGGCGCTAAGCTGTGCGACGTATACGCCATTTATGCCGAGCCGCTTGCATCCACGCGCGAGCGCATCGCCCAGTTCCGCTCCCTGGCGGCAGCGTTTGGGCGGACACCAGGGTTCAACGTCTCGCTCCGCCCCATCATTGCAGCGCGCGAGGGCGAGGCATGGGACAAGGCCAACCGGATTCTGGCGGCTATGAGCGGCAAGAAGGGATGGCAACGGCAGGAGGAGGCCAAGGGTCCGGTCGACAATGCCGGACAGCGGTTGATGCGCTTCGCGCTCGAGCGCGATGTGCATGACGAACGCCTGTGGATGCCGATTGCACGTGCGACCGGCGCGCTCGGCAACACTTCATGCCTTGTCGGCACTCCCGAACAAGTCGCAGAGGCGATTCTCAAATACTACATGCTCGGCGTCGATTCGTTCCTCATTCGCGGCTTCGACCCCTTGAACGATACGATCGAGTTTGGTCGTGAGCTCATTCCGCGGATCAAGGCTGGCGCGGTCGAGATCGACCGTCGGCGAGCCGCCGAGTGACACCCTGTTGCCGTTCGTGCTGCCCGATCATGCCTCATCGTGGCCCGCAAGCGGCGCCACCGGTACAACAGAGCGGCAGACGTTGATTCAAAGCGGAACCACACTCATGCGGACGGTTCTATTGCGCGCGCTTGCCGCGCTCATCATCGGATTCCAAGCGCCACTCTGGCTCAGCATCGCCGCTAGCGCCGAAGGTTGGACGTCGAAACCGATTCGCCTCATCGTGCCGTTTCCGCCGGGGGGGACGACCGATCAAATCGCACGGCGGGTTCAACCTTTGCTCGAGGCAGACCTGAAAACGACGATCGTGATCGAGAACCGCGGCGGTGCATCGGGCGCGATTGGCACGCAAGCGGCGGCGATGTCGGAGCCTAACGGCACCACATTTCTGCTGGTGTTCGATACCCACGGCGTCAACCCGAGCCTCTTGCCGAACCTTCCTTTCGACACGCCCGGCGTTTCGATGATGTACTCGTCGCATCGAGGAAAAACCCCGGATCCGTCGCCTATGGCACAATCGGCGCGGGCAGCCTTGCACATCTCGCTATGAGCCAGATTGCAAATGAGTTCAAAGTCACGATGACGCACGTCCCCTACAAAGGCGGCGGACCGCTCACCACCGATGCGATAGCCGGGCATGTGCCTGTGGCAATCGCCTCGGTTGCGCTTCTCTCACCCCATATTCAAGCGGGCGCGCTTCGACCGGTCGCGGTGACCTCTGCCAAACGCTATGGGCAACTGCCGGGTACTCCGACGATTGCCGAGCTGGGCATCGTCGGATTCGATGCGGAGGCTTGGTGGGGCTTGCTCGCGCCGGCGAAAACTCCGAGCGACATTATCATGCGGATGAATGCCGCGATGGCTAAGGCTCTGCGCGAGCCGGCGGTCGAGCGGAGTTTGCATGATCAAGGGATCGAATATCGGTTGTCGTCTCCGAAAGAGTTCGGTGACTTTATCGAAGGCGAGATCGGACGATGGGCCAAGGTCATAAAGGACAATAAGATCGTCGCCGGCGAGTAACCCCACGGCCGCTGGCCGCAGTTATGGTCTTTTATTCTCGACCACGGTCACAAGGGAGCCGGGTAACGCGCGTTCGGCCGATGTCGTGAGCCAAAGGAGCTCTTGGAAAGACTGACAATCCGCGAAATCGTTGAGAACTGGGCGCTGTTGCGCGATGCGCGCAGGTGGGACCGTATGGACATCCACGCGCCGCGGTGCCTCAATATGGGCGCGATATCACATGGAGGAACGATCATGAAAAAGCTCAGTATGCTTGGGATCGTCGGTGGTGCCGCGTTATTGGCTGCGGTGCCCTTCTCGCTTCAATGGTCCCAAGGGAATGTGGGCCCTGCGGTGCCACTGCTAACGTTGTCACATGCTAATGCACAGTATTATGGACCCAACCGTCGGCACGTTCGCCGGGTCTATCGTCGAGCTTCCAGACGTGCTTACCCTGGATATCCATATTCCTACGGAGGACAGCCTTATTCCTACGGAGGATATCCCTCCTGCCTCGGACAATATCCTTGTTAGATTTACGGTTGGCATCACTAGACCCGCACAAACTATACCGCTTTTGCAGCGGAGATCAGCAAGCGTAGCGAGCGTAGCCCGGATGGAGCCTAAAGGGCGTTCACGCGCGTCCATAGCCCGTCGAAGACGGGCGTGAACGCCGTGCGGGACGCGCGACACGCGCCCATTGATGCACGCAGCCGGCCGGCGCTGTCCAGGTCGGCCGGCTGCGTCAAGACCACGACGCTCGAGGCGCTGGTCGCGCGCTCCGGGCTCGCCGCGATCGCCTTCGTCACCATGCTGTGTCTCGCGACGGCAGCGCTAATGCGCCGTGGTACTAGATGCTCGGTTTCCGGCGTCTAAGCTACTCCCGTAGGCGAACGCCTGCGCCGCCGCCTTTGCCGGCGTCGATGAAGTGCAAGCCGGTTGCCTCCCGACGCTCGATCTCATTGCCTTCGCCAGCCAATGACGTCGGCATCAATCTGATGGTCGGACCTAGTGCTGTGCCATGCGCCGTCAATCCAACGGCATGGAAAAGGAAGCACGTAAGTGCCATTGTGATCTTCACAAAGCAATTCCATCAGTTCCCCGGCTGGCGGTTCACCGGCTGAATCGAAGTCGTCCAAACGTTGCTGCCTAGTTACCATCATGCGTCCTTGCCGGTGGTGATACGAACAAACGCCCTAACCGCCATGGCTATCCGGTTCGGTCGCTTGGCGAGGGTCGCCTAACGGGTCCGCGGTGCGTGAATGCTTGTC
>VAZL01000771.1 GCA_005883445.1 Alphaproteobacteria bacterium
TTCGGCCGGATCCGCGTGATGAACAGCCTCCCAGCATCCAAGCTCGTGTGATGGCGGCGACAGGCGCCAACCGATGCATCAAGTTGTCTCTCCAGGTGAGTTTCAGGTTGCCCCCAGGGCCACACCGAATCGGCTCGCGCGCGCATGGTATCTGCTGACGAAGACGGCTAGATCGCCGACGCCCTACCTGATGGCATTCGGCATTTTGCTCTGGGTCTTCGTGTACTGGCTGCTGTGTGAGGGCCTGAAGCTGCCCCGCTTCGTGAAGATTCCGGGGCCGATCACCGTCTTGAGCGAGTGGCTGTCGCCCAACCCGCAGCAGGGCATCTCGATCTTCACCCCGGAGTACTACGAGCACATCTACGTCAGCTGTCGTCGCATCTTCATTGCGTTCTGCATCGCGACTTCGATCGGCGTTCCGCTCGGATTGGTTATGGGCTGGTCGCGTACGTTCCGCGACTACACTTTCCCGATCCTGGAAACGCTGCGGCCGATCCCGATTCTGGCTTGGGTGCCGCTCGCGATCCTGATGTTCAGCGGCTACGAGACCCCGGTCATCTTTCTCGCTACGTTGGCCTCGCTGTACGTCACTGCGCTCAACACGATGCTCGGAGTGCAGTCGATCGATGAGGTCTACTTCCGAGCGGCCGGCTGCCTCGGATCCAGCCGTTGGGACGTCTTCCGTCATGTGGTGGTGCCGGGCGCACTGCCTTTCATCTTTACCGGCCTGCAAATCAGCATCGGCGTCGCCTGGTTCTCACTGGTCGCCGCGGAAATGGTGTCCGGGGATTTCGGCCTCGGCTATCTGATCCTTAGTTCGTACATGAACAGCGTCACGGTGCCGATGGTCATCGCGATGCTTACCCTCGGCTTCGTCGGCTGGTTCACCTCGGCGATGGTTCGGTTCGTCGGCAATCGGCTGATGCAATGGCATGCGCGCGCGCTCGCGCTGCAGGGCCGATGAAGCGCGCGGACGCGTCACTCGAGTTCAACGGTTCCAGCGGTATGCCGACTCGTGGCGCGCTCACCATCCGCGACCTGGTCAAAATCTACGATCCCGAGGGCGTCAACATCATGGCGGTGGACCACTGCTCCATGCAGATCACGCCGGGCGAGTTCTGCATGATCGTCGGTCCGTCGGGATGCGGAAAGACGACGCTCCTCAACGCTATTGCGGGCTTCCACTCGATCACGTCGGGAGAGATCTTTCTCGACGACAAGCTGCTGTGCGGACCGGACAAGCCGATAGCGGCACAAGGCGCCGACCGCATCGTGGTCTTCCAGAACGGCGCGTTGTTTCCATGGAAGACGCTGGCAGAGAACGTCGCCTACGGCCCCATGGTGCAAGGCGTCCTGTCGAAGCGAAATGCCCTGGCGAAGGCGCACGAGATGCTGGCCGAGGCGGGCCTCGGCGAGTTCGGTGGCAAGTATCCGGGCGAGGTTTCCTCGGGCATGGCCCGCCGCGCCGAGATCGTGCGCGCGCTCATCAACAGGCCGAAGGTACTCCTGCTCGACGAGCCCTACCGCGCCATGGACGGGCTGACCAAATCGATCATGCACGAGGCGCTGCTCGAAATATACGATCGGACCAAGGTCACCATCTTCTTCATCACCCACGACCTCGAAGAGGCGATTTTCCTCGGCGACCGCGTGTATGTGCTGACGACACGGCCATGTCGTCTCAAGAAAGTGGTCAACGTCGACATCCCGCGCCCGCGCAACTATGAAGTCCTGTCGTCCGAGCCGTTCAGGCTGCTGGTCGAGGAAACCAGGGATGCCGTGCACGAGGAAGCCATCAAGGCCTTCCAATTGGGCGAGAGAGAGCTTGCCTGAGCGAGGCGAGAAACAAATCATGGTCAGCGTCAGCGAGGTCAGTCGTCCCATCGGCATCGCGCGCTCGCGGCGCTCGTTCCTGCGCAGGACGCTGGGTCGGCAGGAGTTCTGGCGAGGTTGCGTCGCAATCGTTGTGTTCCTGATCCTGTGGGAGATCGGGTCGCGCTCCGGGGAGTGGTTCGGATATACGCTTCCCCATGTCGGCCTTCTGCCGCCGCCGTCCGATGTTGCGGTGGCCTGGTCGAAGGTTTTGATGAAATGGGGATACTGGGAAAGCTGGTACCAAAGCTTCAAGCGGGTGCTGACTGGTTTCATCGCCGCGCAGATCATCGGGATCCCCTTCGGCCTGATGCTGGCGGTCAACAAATACTTTCGCGACATCTTTTTCCCACCCTTCGAAGTGCTCCGCCCGATCCCTCCGCTTGCCTGGGTTCCGGCCTCCTTGATTTTTTGGCCGACCAACGAGATGTCGATCGCATTCGTCACCTTCCTCGGCGCATTCTTCACGATTGTGATCAATGTTCTCGGCGGCGCCCGTACGATCGACGTGCGCTATCTGCGGGCCGTCCAATCGATGGGCGCAAGCCAGTGGGACCTGGGAGGTCGTCGTGGCCGCCGAGATGATCTCGGGCGGAGGCACGCAGGGCGGTGGCGGTCTCGGCTTCTTCATCTGGAATTCGTATATGGGCGGATCGCTGCCGCAAATCGTTGTCGGCATGATCTCGATCGGCATTGCCGGCTACCTTTCAAGCACCGTCATCCGCATGATCGGCCGCAGTGCCATGCCCTGGCGCAAGCTGTTCTGATTCGCAAAACAGGCGCCGATCATGCACAGGCAGCTCAATAATACCGATCAGCCGGCCTCCGTTGCCAGCCTGGCGGGCAGCACCGCATCGCAGGCCAGCGTCGAGATCAAGGGAGTGTGCAAATCCTACGGCGAGGAGTGGGAGCAGCAGGATGTCATCAAGGATCTCACGCTCGATATCTTGCCTGGAAAGCTCACTGTTGTCGTCGGCCCTTCCGGTTGCGGTAAGTCGACGCTGGTCAATCTGATCGCGGGCTTCGAGCGGCCGGATCGAGGTGAGATTCTGCTCAACGGCCGGCGCGTCACCGGCCCCTCCAAGGACCGGATGGTGGTATTCCAGGAGACGGCGCTGATCCCGTGGCAGACGACGTACCAGAATGTCGTGTTCGGCCCCAAGCTTCGCGGCGACATCAAAGGCAAGGCGCTTTATCAACGCGCCCATGAGCTGCTGACCAAGGTTGGGCTTCAGGACTTCATGGACAAATACCCGCTTCAGCTGTCGGGAGGCATGCAGCGGCGTGCCGAGTTGGCGCGGGCGCTGATCAATCAGCCCCAAATCATGATCATGGACGAGCCTTTCCGTGGGCTCGACGCCATGTCGCGCGGCTTGATGCAGGAGTTCTTCCTGCGCCTGTTCGAAGAAAACCGGCACACCAATCTGTACGTGACATCCGAGATCGAGGAGGCGATTTTCCTCGCGGATCGGCTGGTGGTGCTCTCGAACAGGCCGGCGCAGTTGCGCACGGTCATCGATATTGATTTGCCGCGCCCCCGACACTATCAGGTGCTGAGCTCGCCCGAGGCCTTCGAATACAAGCGCGCGGCGATGGAGATCCTTCACCAGGAAGCGATGCGCAGCTTCAGGCCTTCCGTAACCGGACGCTTACCGGGCCGTCCGTGATTCCCGCACCCGGCTCACTCGCGCCCCGGCATGGAGCTTCTGACCGACCGCACGACGATCATCGCTCTAGCGATCGCCGGCGCGTGCCTCGCGACGGCGGGAAGCTTGTTGCGGAGCCGGAGCCGCAATACCGCACGATTGGCGCATTTGATAGTATGGGTCGGCTACCTTGTCTCGCTGACGAGCGTGGCGCTCTTCGTCGCAGCGGGGTTCTTGTCCAACCGCTGACATTGCCTGACGATCAGCCGTCGTTTCCAATGCTCCCGCGCATGAATGTGGTATCTGCGTGAGCGGCAAGGATACGGGGTGTGTTGCCTTGCTTCTCGTTGTTCAGCTCGACGAGTGGACAGACCAGTGCAGCGGCTTCGCTACCGGAGCCCGCGCGGTCGTAGACCGTATGGAAAAGGGCGGCGAATGCAGCTCCGCAGATTCGCAGAATGAGACGTAGGGAACACGGTCGGGACGTCCTAGCGGCAATCACGCAAGTTCAGCATTCTGCTGCTCGAAGGCACGCAGACTCTCGGTGCGGATTAGGCCGGCGCAGTGGCGCTTGAGCCGCACGAATTCTTGGGTGTAGACGGC